>JAXHTS010000050.1 GCA_034190085.1 Spirochaetota bacterium | reverse complement strand
TATAATAGACAGAGAATTCATTCTTTTCTTGACTATAAAAGTCCGGAAGAATATGAGTTATCTGATTCAATAATTAAATATGTTGCTTAACTATGTGTCCGTAATTGCGGGGCAAGCACATTACCTAAAATCTCACATTTAAATAAGGTAAAGACTTGACAGGAACCGAATAGTAGGGGGATGTTTAATAGACAAATAAAGAATTGTAACATCCTCTCAAGTGAGCGAACAAAGAGTATATAGCTTATATTCCATTTCAATAGTGGGGAGGGATTACTTCATTCTGCTGTTCTTTCATTTAATTTGAGAAGTCTCTTCATATTTCTATTAAAAGGTGGTATTATAATCATGGATAAACCAAAAAAATTAGCCGTAATGTTTTCGGGTGGGACTGATTCAACTTACGCTGCATGGACACAAATACCCAAATTTGATGAAATTCACCTAATTATATTTGTTAGACATGGCTTGAGGAACCCTGATAACCCCCAGGTTATGGTAGATCGTTTAAGAAAAGCCTTTCCTGATAAGAATATAATTTTTCGTAATGACCTAGATTTTGAGGATATATACCAAAAGATCAATCCTCAATCAGAGAAGGAAGAGGTTCACCAACTTGTTCTTAATCAAAAAATAAATCCCTTATGGGAGGATCCACATGGCAAACGATTGGGGCGTGAGGTTTATGATTCTAATAAGATTAAATTGTTTATGGCGAATGAATGCTTACAGTGTAAAATAGCAATGCACATTGCAGCAATACAATATTGCATAGATAATGAAATTACTGATATATGTGATGGTGGCAATCCTGAACAACTGGATGATGGTTCCCAACAAGAAGATGTTAAAGAGGTTGCTCGAGAAATATTTTCCAGATATGGCATTAATTATTTTTCGCCTGTTTATAATGTTACACCTGAAGAGAGGTGTAAAGCCTTGTATGAGGGTGGAATCACTGATCATAAGGAACACAAAAAGCTTGAAAAAAACCATCAAATACCCGCAACACAGGTTCAATGTACAGTCCCTTCTTCCGTATTATGGACTATTTGTATCTTCCCATGGTTAGTTTACGATGGTCAATCATGTAATGAATATCTCGATATGTGTTATAATTATTATAAACATGAAATGGAGGAAGGTCTAAAAACAATAAACCTAAAACCCAAGGATAGCAAATTTCACTAAGTATGTTTTATTAGCACAATATACATCCAGGATTCTAATAAAAGCCCATTGAAAATTCGTAACTTTCCATTTTGTTATTTGAGGAGTATCGATATATAAATAAAAAAGACCTCCATCTTCACTGAAGGTCTCATGTTTTACAATGATGTTATGCAACTATCTTAATTATGTATAACAGAGATCATTCTCCACAATCGCTATCTTATTTCTAATTAATTTTGCTGAGTTAGTACCCTTTACGAATATAGCACTTCACACTCCAAAAGAGACATCTCAAAATTTTCTCAATAATGTGTGCTTAGTGACATATACTAATTCTTCCTGAGATCCCCATTTCACATTTGCTTAGTCAAAACTAAACCCTTAAGACAATTATTTATGTATGCCTAAATGTTTAATATTATTTTTACTCTGCCAATCCTTCAATACCAGCAGATTTTCCCCATGGAGCCTGACCAGCTTCAACTATTTGTTGAGCCTCTCCTGAAGCCTCATCAACTCCAATCCATGCCATACAACCGGGACATTGTCTCATGCTGTATGAAGCATCTATTCTGGCATTATAAAGGTATCTAAACTCTGCTACTGGTTTTTCAACACCACATCCTGGACATTTCATCTGCTTTCCTCCTAGAATTTATAGATTATGTATTATTATTTTTCTTCATTTATACAACAATTATATCAAAAACATTAATTGTCAAGTTAAAATGAAAAAAATATAAATTAATAAAAAAATAATACACAAATTCAAATTACTCTACCAAACTATGAAATCAAGGGCTATACCCCTTCAATAGCTATTATATCAATAATTCTAATCCCCCAAGGGGACTGGAAAGTTTTATTATGATTATTCTGTCAGTTTTGTATAAATTTCTTCCTAATTTTCCAAATTTCATTCTTTATTCAATTGACAGTTTATAGGACTGTTAGTATAGCAGTGACAAAGAATAACGAGTCATTTTTAATAATCACTCACTATATAATGCAGCATTAAACTCACAAAAAATAGTTTATACCATCATATATGCTTTTCATTATCCATCTGACGTTAGCATAATTATTATTTAAGAAAATATTGAGTTTCCACAATGTTTAATGTTGACAAATTACTCGGTCTTCTAGATATGACTGAACATCTATCATTATTTCAATAATATCATGTACTTTCACATTGAATATCAACAATTCAATTAAGGTACACCATTGCACAAATTCATTCAATTAATTCCCCTTTAATAAGAGATGCGGAGTATAATATGAAATTATTTAAAATATTGCAAATGTTATTTCTGATACCAATTCTACTGACCAATCCAGGATATGCAAAATCAGGAGATAAAATCTCGAATCGGATCAAACCAATTGAAGTAGAATTGTCAGACAGCGCAGCAATTATTATAGGCGGCAAAAAAATCACACTGGGCCATGCTATTCGTATGGCAATCAAGAAAAATCATGATGTGATCACTGGGGCATATGATGTGGCTATGGCGGATTCCGATTATCAGAGATATTTGACTAAATATTCTCCCTTTATTGGTATTGAGGGAAGCGCGAAACATATTGAATATCCAATAGCGATGGATCCCATGATTGTGGGTACTGAAAGGAGATCATGGGACTTATCGGCTGTATTATCAAAGCGATTCTCGTCAGGCACAACAATTTCGAGTGGATTGATGCATGAACGTGCTAAAACAAGCGATCTTGAATATGGAGATCCAGATTACCATAGACCGATTTTGTTTTTTAATATTCAGCAGGAACTCCTCAAGAATGCCTTTGGACACAATGAGAGGAAGGAGCTGAAACTATTGACGAACGTAGGGAAGATGAAACGCGAAGGATTAGTATTTCAGCTTTCAATATTAGTTGTAGGGGTAATAGCTGATTATTGGACATTAGTGATCAAGAATACAACCCTAGATAATGCTGAATTGCAGCTTCAGGAGACCAAGGCGGTTAGAAAAATAATTGCGCAGAATGTGCGCATTGGATTGGCTGAGAGATTTGAGTTGAACTACTATAATGCTTTAGTGGCCTCGGCTGAAGCTAATGTCTCCAAAGCTAAACAGGAACATCGCGAATCTCTTAGAAATTTTCAGCAAGTAGTAGATCTTGATGAGGATGTCAGTGTTACAGGCAGTGCTGTGTTATCAAACAAGCTTCCACCGTTAAACGAAATCGAAACGACTCATGTCGCCTTTAATAAACGAGCTGATTATAAGATTGCACTTTTAACTGTGGAAAATGCAAAACTTGAGGTGATGATATATGAGAATGAGGCATCCCCTTCCCTCATTGCTGAGTTGAATGTAGCGCCAATGGGACAGAGGAAGGAGCCTTCCAAGGCCTATTCAGATACTATATCAATGGAATGCCCGTCATTTGAGGCTAAGGTTAAGTTAACATATCCTCTCGATAATAGAGATCAAGAGATAAAATTAAGAAATGCCAGATTTAAACTGAAACAGGCAAATATTAAATTGAAAAAATACAAAAGGACGATAAAGGATGACATAAAGAACAAGATTGATAACATTAGAACCTCCTATGAACTCTATGAGAAATCAATTGCTGCTAGAATTGAGTCCGAGAAGTATTACAGACATCTGCTTACAAATCTTCAAAGGGGGAGGTTCTCCGCTGCAGTTGTAAAGGATGGACTTGTTGCCCTTATCGGTTTCCGAGAAAGAGAGTTGGGCACTTTAGTGCAATACAATGTCGCGCTTCTACAGCTAGATATCGCTAAAAATGAATTATTTGAAAAATATCAAATTGATATAGATAAATATATACCCAAAGAAGAATAGCTATCAAAACCTATATCTATAACTTGAGTAAAAAACATACGACTATAAAGAGGAGTGAAAATTGATAAAACTTATCCATTCTCTAATGCAACAAAAGCTCTTTGTCAATCTAATGGTAGCGCTTATTATCCTCTCAGGCTATGCCATAGCAGAGCGAATCAATAGAGAAGCATACCCAGAGGTTAATTTTGATATGGTAACAGTTACAACAATATATCCAGGGGGATCTCCTGATGAGATTGAAAAATTGATATCCATACCGATTGAAAAGAAGCTTCGAGAGGTTGATAATTTAGATAAGGTTCGAACCTATAACATTGAAAATGTTTCAGTATTAGCTATATATATTGAAGACGATGCATCGAACAAGGATGAGGTTGTGCAGGATATTAAGGATGCTGTTGAGCTTGTGGAGAATCTGCCTGACAAGGCTGAAACACCCTTAGTTAAAGAGCTTAAATTCGACAATACCCCAGCCATTGACGTGGCGATATATGGCAAGAGACCTGATGTGCCCTATCCTTTAATTCGGGAAGCAGCCAATGAGCTTGAGGATTTTCTATATGATATCGAAGGCGTTGCTGATGTGGAGGATTTTGGTTATTATGATAAGGAATATCTTGTCGAGGTGAATCCCAATTCGTTAAAGAAGTACAGGATTGGATTGAATGATATAATTAGAACTCTAAAAAATAGGAATCTCGATTTTCCCGGAGGATCGCTCAAAATTGGCGATAAGGAGTATATCCTACGAACAATGGGTCAATACAAGAATGCTGATGAAATAAGGAATTCAATTATTATCTCCAATGATGCCGGTTTTATTACAAGGATAAAAGATGTAGCGACGGTTACCGATACCTATGAGGAAGCGGATTTTTATGAGAGATTTAATGGCAATAAAGCCATAATCTATAAGATCTGGAAGAAGAGAAGTGCTGATGAGATTAGGCTTGTAGACAAGATTAAAAAGGATCTTAAAGAATATAAGCCATTGAATTCTGATTATGTTGTAATAGAGACTTTTAATGACACAAGCAGGTTTACAAGAGAACGCATAGAATCGATTCAGACGAACGCGATATCAGGTTTTATACTACTTGCACTCATCTTGATGCTCCTTCTTGGCCTGCGAATGTCAACTATTGTGACTTTCAGTATACCTGTGGCATTTATGGCAGCCTTTTTCGGAATGAAGCTTGGAGATATAACCCTAAATGTTGTCAGCATGTTCGGCATGATAATGGTTCTTGGTATGATAGTGGATTTTGGCATCGTTGTTTCAGAGAACAGTCACAGATATATGGAAAAGGGCCTTTTAAGAACTGAAGCCATTGAAAATGGTGTAGCTGAGGTCTTCTGGCCTGTTACAGTAACCCTATTATGCATATGCGCAGCCTTTGCACCCCTTCTTCTACTTACAGGCCTTATGGGCAAGTTTATAAAGGGAATCCCGATTGTTCTAATGATGTGTTTAACAGCATCATGGATCATTGCTATGTTCATAATGCCCATTCACCTTGATATGTTTTCAAAGGAAAATCATAAAAAAAATAGAAATAATGATTTAATAAAGGAGGATGAGTATTTTGAGAAGGGTTATTTCGGTAAGATTCAGGCAGTATACAAGAAAATCCTCACTTGGATACTCAATCATCGATATATAACTACAGCTATTTTAGTTATTCTTCTTGGTATATCGTTATATCTTAGCAATGTTATTGGATTCGTCTTCATGCCGGGTGGGGGTGAAGAGATATTTATGATTAAGATAAAGATGCCGCAGGAAACGAATTTAGATGCTAATCTTAGGGAAATAAAGAAGCTAGAGAAAATAATCATATCCACAGTTCCGAAGGATGAGATTACTGACTTACATGCTATAGTGGGTAGAATTCAGTATCTGCTGATTGATCCACAACCAGGCGAGGGCACTCATAAGTCTATGATACTGGGTTACCTAGTCCCTGAGAAGGAACGAAATAGAATGGCTAATGATATTTTAAATGAGGTTCGTAAAGTGGTCTTAAAGGCACAGGAAGATGGATTAATATCCAAAAAGATCTCCTTTGAATTTGAGTTAATGAGTAATGGCCCCCCTATCGGCAAACCCGTAAATGTAGAGATACAGGGTAAGGAATTCTCAATGCTTAAAAAAATTGCACATGAATATATGGACTACTTGAACAGCATAGATGGTGTTATCGACATAACCATGGATTTAGAAGAAGGGAAACAGGAATATAGATATCAAATTAATGAGGTTATGGCATCACGTACCGGTGTGTCCATGTTTGACGCTGCAATTGCCTTAAATTCTTCCTTTGAAGGCGCAATAGCCAGTAGTGTGCGAAACGATGAGGAGGACATTGATATCAGGGTACGCTTCCCTGAAAAAGCACGTAAGATGAAACAGAGTCTTAATAAAGTAATGATAGCAAATCAGAAGGGAGGACTAATTCCACTTTCAATGGTTACTAAAGTAATAAAACAACCCGGATATACTCAGATAAACAGGCTAAACTATAAGCGCCTTGTCCAGGTGCAGGCTGAGGTCAATACGGATATTATTACATCATTAGAAGTGAACGAAATGCTGGCAAAGAGGTTTCAAGATATTGGTGATCGCTATCCGAATTATACAGTTTCCTATGGTGGAGAGAAGGAGGATACAGACGAGAACATGAGGGAATTGAGAATCCTCTTCCTCTATGCTCTAATAGTGATTTATATCATTATTGCGGTATTCTTTGGATCATTGATGCTTCCAGTAGTTGTTATGATTGCAATTCCCTTTTCTCTTGTTGGGGTTGTCATTGCCCTCTGGTTACATGGTGAGCCTATGTCATTTATGAGCACACTTGGTGTATTCAGCCTCGCTGGAGTGATCGTGAGCAATACCCTGGTACTTGTAAGGTTTATAAATAATCTAAGGGATGAGGGATTGTCTCTAAAGGATGCCCTTATCGAGGGAGGTGTAATCCGTTTGCGCCCAGTGCTCCTCACAACAGGCACTACAGTGCTGGCCCTGTTCCCGACGATTTACAGCATAGGAGGAAAGGATTATTTTGTCGCACCCCTTGCCCTAGCCTTTGGATATGGTCTAATCTTTGCAACCTTTATTACACTGATCCTGATTCCAAGCTTTTATCATATTGCAGAGGATATCAAAGGGGCTACAGCTAAAATCGCCTCCTTTGTAGGAATACATATGAGTGGCGAGATATATAGCACCAAGCAAATCAATGATTCAACAGCAATCCCTTCAAAGAAAACTCGATCAAAAAAATGATGAAAGTCCTGAATACTAAAAATGCATAATCTATTATTACCAGGATAAGAGTTCGCCAACAGCTCTGAATGGATTTGAGTTATCTAAAAGATATTTATTTGAATAAAAGTGTCCCTCTTCTATCCATCCTGGTTGTTCATCCTCCTCTATCATCTCTGCGAAATCAATTAATATCTCTGCAAGCTCACTCCAGAGAGCGGAATCGGGTCTCTTCACAATATCAAGACCTAAAAAGTCGTAGAATTGTTCATAGACATCCCTTGTTGGATAACTTGACTTGAGATTCCTAAAAAAATATTCCATAAAACCTCTATCGTCATAATAATCCAGCATTATTGCTTCAGCAATAATGAAAAGATTGTCATAATGCCCCTGAAAAGTTTCGAGAATCTCAGACAACTCCCTTTCCAGTAGATGAGCGAATTGATCCGGATACTCCCACTCTCCTCGATTGAATATTGTAAAGGCAGATCCAAGTGTATGACGAAGCCCACGTATATGATCATCATTTGTATCTATTCTGGTAAAAATTTTATCAATAAAAGATATTAGGTTCTCTAAAGTATTATATTCACCACCAGTCTCGCCATTATTGCTCAGTAGTTCTCCAAGGGCATCCATCAGTCTATTAAAGTTACCCCAATTATGATCATATATAGACATGTGATCAGGAAATCCAGCGACCTCGAAAAGGATATCATTATTACGGATTGGTAGGGGGGTCCCATTCTCATCCTGTGAATACATCCAATCTGGACGAATCATCTCCTTATGGTTTATTTCGTTTACTGCCCACACAAATTCCCTTTGCACCTTAATTCCTGTAACAATCTGCTCAAGGCTATAGCACAGTTTTCGTCGCGCCCCCCAAGTCCTATAATCACTTTCATCGTATGTACCCGGATCATCATATTGTGAATCAGCGAGTTCGTATAACAATCTAAATATATGACTTAAAAGTCTTGTATTTGACTTATTCTCTGGATCATTAGTAAAATTGGATGAGTCATAATACAGAAGCATCGGAAGCAAACCATCACACCTGCTTGGATTGGATGCGAATGGATCGCTGTCAATCATTATATTCAGCAAATTCCTAACATCTGCCCTTCTGTAATAATTTCTCTCTCCCCAACCACCATAAGGCGATTTGGGATCACGATCAGCTACATCAAAGCTTCTTGTTAAGAAATAGGAGGAATAGGGCTCACCATCATCATTTTGCCTATAATAACGCTCGCCAAGATGATGGTTATTATTTAACCTGCCTCCATACATATATGGCTTCCATGTATTATGGGGATATCGACAATCAGGATTATCCTTTTCATAGTACTGATGAGAAGGTTTTACAAGAAAAGAAAATAGACCATCTACCAGATACTCTATACCGTTCTTTGTTAGGCTAGCACCTGGTTTAAATGGACTGAACTGTGAATAATCATAATAATTATGTTCACGCATAGTCCAAAGGATGGATACAAACAACGGCATATAGGCATTTCTATTTCTCCAAATTGGATCATCATTCGTGGCCTCAAAACCCCATGCCGACTGTACAACACCATTTTCATCCTTGCGTTGATCTCCCTTTCTTGATCCAATCATATAATCATCATAGTTTTCAGAGGGTGATTCTTCACCATAATCCGGTACATCTTGACAGCGTGGAAAACCCAGTTTGGCTAGAGGCATTAGATGTTTACCGATATAGGGGACCACCAGCCTACCATCCTGAAATATGGGCGGGATTATTCTATTCCCCCAAATTTCAAGACCATCATATATAATATCAAGGAAGAGTTGAGGTAGAGAAGTGCTTAAGCCAGTTGAAAAATAATAATTAAGCAAACCTAATAGATTTTCAAGCGCCATCTGCAGTTCACTACTCAACATTTTTTCTGCAATTCGAATATCAAACCTATAATCGCCAATTATATTGGATTCTCCATCAATCCCTTTCTTCATCCAATATCTATTCCCATAGGGCACTTTCTGGCATTGAGCGAGCCCGTTAGCGCCAATCGCCTCAATCACAAGGAATGAGGGAATACTCATCATCTCATCTGGCAATATGCCTTGCAAAAGCGACATGAATAAATTGTAGGAGATTTCCAATCCCCAAGGCGCATTCCTCCATTCCCATAGAGATGGATCCTTACATTGCTCCTCATCAATCATCACACACATGATCGTATTAACAAGGTCTGTTATCAGGTTTTTCCCTATATTTATATACAGAGAGAGGGGAATTCTGATCTTCCATTCGGCGAAAAACCAATTGTAATTTCTGAAAATCGCCTCCTCGTGGGTGTCGCACTCCCGATCAAGGCTATACTCAGGTATTAATTCCTTAACCACCATACATCCTGGCCCTGTCGCTTCACCACTCATATCAACTGGATTACAATATACCTCACCGCTTAGAAAGGGTCTATAAGAGATTAGATAGTAATCTGTTAGACGTCTTTCAAAGTATCGATTCTCACGACCAGCGAATTCCTTTATGACTCCTCCCCCTTGTAAAAGAAGTTGTGTAATCCCATTCCCAGAAATATCCTCGATTATTATACTACCTTCGGGTGGGATTGTATTCTCTCCAATAATCATTATGCCCTTACCCGCCGGGCTGCATGGATTTTTATCAAACACACCATAGAATACTTCATTGATCTCAGCTACAACAATATTCTGATTCAATAAGCCGCTATTAAAGGTTATTTTTCGATCTACACCATCAATTGTAATCCCAATAACAACTGATTCATCGAGAATCACACCCCCATCTGATATTAAATCAACATCAGAAATAAATTGCGCAGCCTTTGGAGGATCATTAAACATCCTATTAGCATCGTTCTCCTCAGCAACATACATATATTCCCATGTCGATACATCATCAGGATCAGGCTTTCTGATCTTTACATATATTTTGCCATTGGGTCTGTAATATGTATAGATATCCCCCTCCTGGATCATACCTTCCCTCGAATAATATGGTCCCTCGCCCATCCAAATAGCTCGAACTACCTTCCCAAGCAACCAACCAGCAAGGTCATTATTCCCAAGCCCCAGTCCATCGTAGGGAGTGTAAGTATTTAACTCCTCATAGTGAGCTTCACCGCTAGGATTCCCTCCCTGCGGAATGCCGTAATCTCCCGCATGAAAGCCACCGAAAAATCCGAAAACTGGATAATTCTGATCGTAATAAAAAGTGTAACGCTCTTTCTCATCAATATTAAAATAGTTCATACTCCTGAATACATGATCCCGAATAGCTTCAGTAAACAACATCTCGTACAGGTCAAGACCTAAGAGATTGTTTACCCCGGCTGCGAAGAATACATCATTCAAGGTGAAGTGCCCCCACCACTCTCCATGTCCATGCTTGGCATTCGGATTGACCAATATTGCATTATTGGTAATCTCATCTGTATCAGCATCCTTCCATCCCCAGGTAGTGGAATTAACAGAGAGTAATAAAATCTTATCCAAAATGCTTATTGGATATGACTCATCCCCTGCCTTAACCTTATTGGGATTATAGCTCTCAACTACCCTGTCCCTTCCGTATGTATCAAAACGCATCAAGTCATAGACAGCCTCTTCAATGTGTGCGGCGCAGCTATTGTGATCATCCGGATTAAAATTCATGTTCCTTAAATTTTTTGCTAAAATATCTAAAAAATATGCCTTTCCATTCTTATCATAAATTATCGAATTTTCTCTATCAGACCTGAGTAATATCGATTGCAAACCAGCCATTAATCCATTTAGGCTGTTAGAAATATTAGCATCAGAATATACCTTCTCATCATTTGCGCTATAGGGATTGAAGTTTGGATATTCACCATAATCCTTCTCATATTCCACACCGCCATTGTCGAGATAATTCTCAACATTATAGATATATTCCTTCATCACATCCTTCAGCTTCTTCTCATTAACTGAGCTTGTCATCAAACTTCCAGTCTCTCGTAAAATATCATAAAAAATTTGTCTAAACGACTCATTCCTTAACAACTGATTCAGTCCTGATAAGAGAACCTCTATACCCTTAGCTGTATTCCCAATTCCGGTATCCTTAACCCCTATATCATCAATTTCTAAATTATTGGTTATGAGATTATCATCCTTATCGAGCCACATATTCTCATTTAACTGAAAGATTAGCTTACCCATATCCTCGCCTAAGTCATTCTCATTATCCCTCCATATATATCCCTCGTTACTCCTCAGAAAACTGACTAAGTCAGAAATCACGTCCTCAAGTTCATCACCTTTATAGGTATCCTTAATATAACTGATCAGCTTCTGTATAATTGGGATCAAGTCCTCTGACAATGCAATATCACTATCAGAAATCAAATCGCAAAACCTATAGAAATCACTTGCATAACCTTCATAATCCTCTGATAAGTCATTATTGGATGAAAGAGGATCGATATCCAAAAGATCCTGATTTATGATTTGATAGAGAATACTTCTTATGTATGCTATAGAATCAGTCACAGGATGATCAGGATCATCAAAGAGATCTTGAGTGAGGAAAAGAATATCCTTTGTTTCTATCAGCTTATTATTAATCGAGTTTGATAGAAGTCTATTAAACCTGCGCTGATCAATGGGATTGAAAGCGCTCCTTAGGGCTGGATAATCATCAAGTATATTAAAAAGCTTGAATTCTGGGTCTGGATCATTATTTTGAAAGTATGTGAGATCATCAGCAGAGCAGAAAAAGAAGGACAAGATCATAGGCAGAAAAAATATCATAAAATAATTCCATTTAATCATAATATTCTCCAATGTTAATTTCTTTATACTCCCCTATCAGGATTTTAGATTAAATGATGTCTACATAACCACTCATAATTTCCAATGCAATCTCAGGGAAGGATATTGTGATGTATATCAATAATTGATCAACATTATCTTTTATTATAAGAATTTCCTATGGATTTTTCACTGAGTGAAAATGAATATACCTGGAGCCACAAATGAAATACACCCTACTGGTAACTATAAAATTGACTAATAATTAACACTAAATCGTTTTATGAGTTTAAACATCCCTTGAGACAGATATACATTAATTGTATTATATTAAATTCTTTTATACTATGATAAATTGTGAGTACTACTGGTCAATAAAAAAAGTAGACTAATTATTTAAAATAGTCTACATACATAATTCTTATTCCATCATAAGTCTTAATCTAAACTTAGCTTAGATAAATATATCATTGATTATCTGACATCGCATAAGGAAGAAATAGGGATCAATATCATCATCTCTAATCCTGTGATATGTGAGAACAATGGTCCTAAATCGTTTTAATACCCTCTTTCGATATATAAGGTAAACCCATGTAATACCTGAATAATACAATAATGATGATAATATTCCACCAATCACCCAATAGATTCTATATCTGATATCGATATTCTCCTTACTCATCTGCCCGTCTCAATCCTTTCATTCCTATACTGATAATCAAGGAGGCTTTAACCATAGTGTATATATTTATGTTAAAGTAATTGAAACACAAGAGCATTTTGGAAATTACATTAAATGTAATAGTTAAATAGACGCCTTTCGTCTAAAAATCCCATAGCTGTAAAAAATATAAAAGGATTATCTGAAATCAGCAAAGATATGGTGCAGGAAGAATTGTAAAGATTTGAGAAAGATAGGTGGTTTGGCTAATTAATAATCATCAATATTTACATCGAAGGAGGAGCTGGGAATATCCATGTCCCAAATGCGCTGCCCCTGTAAAGCTCGCTTGTATGCGGATTTACAGCCATAGCATTAACCCCGGTTCTTGGTTGATTATATGTAATATCCTCCCATGTTAATCCACCATCCAGACTTCTGAATATACATGGGCCCCCGGATGCTGACATGCCCGCATAAATTACATCAGAATTGTCTGGATCAATTGCTACTGACCTTACGAAATTTCCCAATTCCTCGCCCCCGGAAAGTCCCAATACACCTGTGCTTCTCCATTCAATACCATTGAATATAGCAAGATCATAATCACTGAACAGTGTATAGATTTTATCGCAATCAACAGGATCAACCGCGAATGTGGGAAGAGAATCCAATCTCCTGAATCTCCATCCTGGTTGAACATATAGATACCAATTGAGCCCCCTGTCATCAGATCGCAAAATTCGGTATCTTCCGCTATCCATTGCGTAGATGGTATCCGGATCAGAAAGACACATTCCAAGAATTGAAGGACTATAATTATTATATTGTCCAAAATCAACATTTTCAAATGTTTCTCCAGCATCATAGGATATCTTATTCCCCGCGTAGACGAGACTTGACTCATCTGGATGGAAGGCTATGAATAGGTTCTGCTCGCTCTCAGTTGTGACCAATTCCCATGTTTCGCCTTCATCCGTTGAACGCATCAGTTGAGTGTCAAAGTACCCTCCAACTGAGGCTACAATGATCACTGAGTCTGGCACAGGCTGAATTGCTCCCGCGTATGTTCCTATCCATGAGATATATCCACTTGAATACCAATCCCATGCCTGAGCATTTCTCTGTTCAAAAAAGTCACCTTCATTATGTGTAATGACCATACCTACATCACAGTTAAAGAAGGCAATTCTTTCAGGATTATAAGGATCAAAGGCAGCCCCCTTGTTCCACCAACTCCAGGCGAATCCCGTAAAGAGTGTTGAGCTGTCTGCAAAGATGTGACCCCCGTCTGTTGTCTTCCAGAGAGTTGCTCTCGAATATGCGACTGCCTCATCCGGATCGTTAGGATTTGGCACTATCCCCGACAACTCGCCAGCTATCCTTGATTTCCATGATCCTCCCCTGCCAAGACCAGGAGCAGGCTCAGTTACCATATCCTCAATCCATGTCATTCCACCATCGTGTGTTGTTATTGTGTTATCCGATATACCAACGAGATAAAGCACATCCGGATGCCCGTGATTAATAAATACTCTGGATGCATCAAAATCCCTAATCTCAATAAAATTAGCCCCGCCATTGGAAGAACGGTAAAGCCCATCCCCCTTTATTGTTGTATAGATTGTCTGTGGATTTTGAGGATGGATGGCAATTGACGAGACTGCTCCATTTGGTAGATCTCCTAGAACTTGAAGATCAGCACCTTGATCGAAACTAACGAATAAGCCCTCACTTGATGCCAGATAAAGGGTTTGTCCATCACTTGGATGAGCCTCAACCGCATATACTATTGAATGACCCGCAAGACTGCTTGCAAGAGTCCAGTTGGACCCGCCGTCATCTGATCTGAATAATCCATTATCAGGGAAGGCGGCATACCACCGGTTGGCTGAATCAATGCCAACACTTGCAAGGTCATAGGCTATATTGTGTCTATGAATTCTATGAATGCCGGAATCATAATTTGTGTCAGTCTGCAACACAAATTCCCATGTTTCTCCTGCATCCAATGAACGATAAAGCCCCTCATAATCCTCAGCCAGCCAGTTATAGGAATGAGCAACAATAAAAAATACTGTGTTCGGATCAACGGGATCAACCTCAATCGACTGTCCATTATTCAGCCAAAGGCCTATCCCCAGCGGTTTTTCCCATGTTTCACCAGCATCAACGCTCTTCCAGAGCTGGGCTACATCATGCGACAGATAAATTATATCAGGGTTGGAACGACTTCTTGCAATGCTGTGAGGATGCTGTTCAGCCTCGCCACCTATCTTTCCCTGATCGTATTCTTCCTCCGACCTGATCGGCAATACCCTCCATCGTTCCGATTCCGCTAAAGTAGTAGCGCTATCCTCATTGGAGTAAAAAGAATAACCAGCATTGTTATAGGCTCTTACTCTATAGTAATATGTTTGATTAGCGGCCAATCTGCTATCAATATATGATGTTTCATTTACCTCAGAAGTACCGATTACACTGTAATCCTCGCTCAATGTCTTTCTCTCTATGCTGAATCCCAATTCATTTGTCGAGTTATCAACCCACATAAGATCTATCTGGCTTGAAGAAGATGCCTCTGCTTGAAGTCCAGAGGGAGCAATCGGAGGATATTTATCATCAATGTTACTACAGCTAAATATAGAAAAACCAGTTACTACAAAAAAGATAATTAGCCAGATTCTTATCCTATGCAATCTTTTGAATTCTGAATAATGTTTAATATTCTTCATAATAACCCCCCATATACTTTGCTATATTTATGGGACAAAGCATGGACTAGTATCTTATGTATGCATTGAAAAGCCTAATCCTCTGTGCCTGTTCATCTGAAATGTTTTATTAAATTGTCTGAAATAATAAGCTTTCGCAATTTTACATCCATTTCGGATATCAGTATAAATCCAAATCCCACTCCGAATCATGGTAAATGAAAAATGTATATTATAGCCTTTTAATACGCGCCTATAATTAATATTTACTACTCTTCTAATTGCCCATCCCAGCCTGCAAGCCTTGCCCAGATCCACCATGCGGCATAGGCCCTTCTGTTACCAAGAAGATGATAATCACAAGCATGTGCAGGACAGCAATAATACCAATCATCTGGATGATCATTCATCCATTCCAATAGATGCGTAGGCGAATTACCCTGAGCTGTTGGATAAAATTCATCCGTCTCATAATTATGCGTATCGTGAGACCAGTAATCCAAGCAGAAATAACCATTCTCTTCGCAATAATCAACTATTCTCTTATGGTTCTGATAGGGTGTTTCAATATATGGGGGTTCAGGCGTATCTCCCCAGGATCCTCTTGCATAACCTGTCATAAAAACAAATGTAACCGCATTTTCTGATGTTCTACCCTTTGAACCACCAGCTCTATACATATCAATAAGCTCTGCAAAATTGTCTATGTAAATCTGGACATCATGACCTTCTATAGAACACCATGACCACATAACCACATTGACATCTGCATGTTCAGGATGATCCAGGTAGTCTATGGTTCTGTGATAGTAATTAGTATGGCCCTCTCCATCTACAGAATCATGACTCAGGTCATATGCGGAGTATACATCCACTGGCGTAGTGGGTCTATAGTCAATATCAAGCTCTCCTTGAACAGGATTGCCATCAAAGGTTACAGCAAAGAGCACATCATCACCATCCTGATAATCCAGTAATCCCTCCATTCCACTTTTTACCTGAGATGAGTGAGATGTTCCGCAATACATTATATGTAGATTATCTTTTGCTGCATTTATCGCTGATTCGGGAATGCGTCTCAATACGCTTTCCTTTGCAACAAGATGATCTGCGATTGTATCTCCTGATGGTTCTTGCGGGCAGGTTGTAGCGCTGGCCTCATTAGAATAATCAGAAGCACCGACATTATTATAGGATCTAACGCGGTAATAGTAGGTAGTGTCAGTGCTTACCCTAATATCGTCACATGTAGTCTCATTTGATAAAGCTATTGCAATCTGTTCATAGATTCCAGGGATGCCATCATCATCCTCTGCGCGTTCAATTTTAAAACCATATTCATTGTCAGAATTATCATTCCAGCTCAGGCTCAACTGATAGCATGAGTCAACCGTAACTATAAGATTGTCCGGAGCTTCAGGCGCTATAGTTGGTGGAGATAATGAGACTACTTCAATACCGTTTATCATTGGCTCATTTATACTCGCAGCAATGGAGATATCAAGCAATCCATCATCAACAACAACATCATTGAAGATCTTGACAAGGGCAACGTTACGCCCTCCAACTTCAGCAAAGACATCCAGATCATTTAACAAATGGCCTTCCACATCAATGTCCATTACTCGTTCTCCGGCATCACCGATGCCGATATATGTTTCAGCAAAGTGGAGTTTAACTGTGTAGGTATCATTAAGAATAGGAAGCGAATATCCATCGAGCGAATATCTCTCTAACTGGTAAATGCGATCATCCTCTGTATTGTCAATCTCTATAGATCCCCTATCAACGGAGAAATCATAACCCGTCCATCCATAATCAACACTCCAGGTCCTTCCCAATGTATCGACATATGGTTCATTTGATCCGCAATTGATAAGCATAACAGAGGTCTCGGAAACTGGAGTCGTAGCGCTAGCCTCATTGGAGTACGCAGAAAGACCAGCATTGTTGTAGGCCCTTGCTCGATATGTGTATGTATTATTTTGCGCTACTTCATTGTCACTATATGACCTTTCATCTGTTGACACTTCGGCAATCTCAAGATAGTCGTCGCCTCCCAAGAGCCTTCTCTCTATTTTGAATCCAACCGTATTATCAGAAACGGCCTGCCAATGTAGATCAACTTGATTTGAAGATACAGCCTCTGCTTCTAAATCAAAAGGGGCGTTAGGAAGCTCTTGATTCGGTAATTCACTACAATTAATTAGTAAAAGAAATAAAAATAAAGCTATGAATAAACATACTCCTTTCCATTCTACTCTTTGTATTCTGGAATATACATTTAGTCTACTCATCATAACAACACTCCTTTTAATATTATTTCATTGAGGATTAAATATGAATATATATCTCAATTCCTGATAATCCAAACAGGAAGACAAACCCTTGCTTTCTTTAAAAAAAAAATCTTTTATCAATCTTATATATAAATATGCCAAGTTGAGATGAACAAAACACTAGGAGAATAAATCGGCACCCCTTTATACATCTACAATCAAAACCTCACAAATTATTCCTCTATTTGACCATCCCATCCAGCAATTCTTGCCATCATCCACCAGAAAGCCCTCCCTTTTAGTTGACAGTTCAAACAGTGGGAATGAGCACAGGAGCATGTATCACATTCATCTGAATTATCAATACACCATTCATCTGCCCAGTTGCCATTATCATAATCACATTCCTCATCAGCTCTAAGATCTAAAAAATAGTTCCCATCAGGATCATAACTCTCGATATCAGCGAAATCGAAAAGCACCTTATGGTTTTCCTCACAAAAATTACGAATTTGTTCATTTCTTCGATGCAATACGCCTGCTTCTCCAGTTCCATTGAGATGTCCTGTCATATAAACAAAAGTAACCCCCGGAAATTCAATCTCCAACTGATCCATCAATTCAAGATAGAGATCAATGTTTTCTTCGGATGTATCCGCCTGACTGCTCCACGACCACATGATCATGTTTCTATCATTTTCTGGAGCATTCAATAAGTTCATAGTTTTAATAGCCCACTCAGTTCTATTAGGATCACCAAGATCACCAGACGGCTCTTCATCGTGAAGGGAGAGCCCACCTTCAGTGCCGTCATGATCAAACCAATACAAGGATCCAGGATCATCCTTTAAAAGATTCATTCCACTTATTATTTGACTTCCATAGGATGTATGTCCATAGGATAATCTGAAATCCTTTTTTGCTTTATCTATCCAGTATTCCGGTATTCCGCTGATATCTGTACAGGTATGACCAACAATAATGGCAGCAAGTTTCAGACATGTAGTAACACTGACTTCGTTAGAGTATTCAGAATTCCCCTTGGTGTTAAATGCCCTTACTCTATAATGATAGCATGTTTCTGGCTGGAGCTCGGTGTTGGCAAAAGATGTTATCCCAACACCAACAGTAACGATCCGCCTGAAATCCCCAGGAATACCATCAACATCAGGCGCTCGTTCAACCTTGAATCCATCATCATTACTAGAGTTGTCTTCCCATGTTAATACTACTTTGCTGTAAGAGATAACTTCAGCCTGCAGGTTGGTGGGGCCGAGTGGCGGTTCTTCATCATCTTCAATGCAGCTAAATAATGAGATAGCCATTAGCAATAGCACAAAACAGGAATAAATACATTTTATCTTTAATCCAAAATCATTGACAAAAAAAATAAATCCTGTCATAAAAAAACCCCTTAAATAGTAATTTCGAGGGGTTATAAATTGACAATAAAATTGATATAATATAATTATTGATTATTCTGAAAGAATAATTCCAAATGTCAAATAAGATAACCCCAACTCCCAGTCCCCAAATGACAGCTTGAAACATTTATGAAGAATAGTGCTATATTTGCAATATGAACTCTACCCTTCAAATCTGTTCAACAGTAAGAATTCGCTTTATTTATTTATAAAATTTATTATGCTTTTTTACATGAAACACGTTGCTAGATATTAATCGTTAGTTATTTAAAATAATTTCCCAAATAGATAAATCTTATAAAACTGCCACAACCACCGAATTAAGTCAAGACAAAAAATATATTTTTTCAAAAATTCTCAAGGATTATAACTAATAATATTATTGATGTTATAATAATTATAAATAATGTATTTATCTATATACGCATCCGAAGCGACAACACATGCTCCAACCACCCCTTTCAAGGGCCACCCTTGATCCTATAAGGCTTTTTGAAAAAGTAGTTGACATAAATAATTTTCCATTCTCCAACTTTTTTCTATAATTTATTTAATAATTCAATGGAATAATATATCCCCACCCTTAAGTGTCAGAATATTATTCTTTATCTTCACAATATCATTTGTTTAAATTGAATTGTAATCATACTATATATAACGCTTAAAATATAATATTTCTAAACATAAACCTAATGTTTAAATGGAGTTAAACAATTGAAACTAACGGGCGCAGAAATTATAATTGAATCATTAAAAAGAGAGAATATTGAATATATGTTTGGTTATCCTGGCGGTGTAGTTATACCCATTTTTCATCATATCTACAACGCACCATTCAAATTCATTTTATCAAGACATGAACAGGGCGCAGTTCATGCTGCGGATGGATATGCCAGAGCTTCTGGCAAGGTTGGTGTTGTGATTGCAACCTCAGGACCAGGCGCTACTAATTTAACAACTGGCATTGCAACAGCTCATATGGATTCTGTACCTCTTGTTATTTTTACTGGTCAGGTCTCAACCGAGATGATTGGCAACGATGCCTTCCAGGAGGCTGATGTTACTGGAATCACTAGACCCATTACTAAGCATAATTACCTTGTCCAGGATATTGGGGAATTGACAAAAACTATAAAAGAAGCATTCTACCTAGCCGCAACCGGCCGTCCAGGTCCTGTGCTTATTGATGTTCCAATAAATATATCGAATGCAGAAACGACTTTCAATTACCCTGAAACAGTAAATATAAGAGGATACAAACCAGTCTACGATGGACACCCTATTCAGATAAAAAAGGCCTGTAAGCTTATTGAATCCGCAAAGAGACCAGTTATTTATGCAGGTGGAGGAATAATAATCTCTAATGCATCACACGAATTGAGAGAATTTATCAAGAAGACATGTATACCCGTGACAACTACACTACTCGGTCTTGGTGCATATCCTGAGACTGATCCCCTATCACTGGAGATGCTTGGAATGCACGGCACCTACTATGCGAATCATGCAGTTCATGAATCAGACTTACTAATTGCCATTGGAGCTAGATTCGATGATAGAGTCACAGGAAAAATCTCAGAATTCATCCCCAAAGCACAGGTTATTCATATTGATATTGATCCTGCATCTGTTAGCAAAAATGTTGAGGTTGACATTCCCATTATTGGCAATTGCAAGAATGTTTTAACACAGATAAATAAGATTGTAAATGCCCCAAGCATTGAGGAGTGGATCAGCAGGGTTGAAAAGATGAAAGATGGACATCCCTTAACCTATGATAATACAACAAAGACGATCAAACCACAATATGTTATCGAAAAGATATATGAGTTAACACAAGGAAAGGCCATTATCTGCACTGAGGTTGGACAAAATCAGATGTGGGCAGCACAGTTTTATAAATACTCTGAACCTAGATCCTTCTTATCATCTGGCGGTTTGGGTACAATGGGATATGGATTTCCTGCCTCGATTGGCGCTCAATTAGCGAGACCAGATAAAAGAGTTATAGACATTGCTGGCGATGGCTCAATTCAAATGAATATACAGGAGCTAATCGTAGCTGTTCAACATAAACTCCCTATAATAATTGCAATACTGAATAATGGCTACCTAGGGATGGTTAGACAATGGCAGCAGCTCTTTTATAAAAAAAGATACTCTCATACATCTCTGGAGTTCAGCCCTGATTTTATCAAAATAGCAGAAGCCTATGGCGCTGTTGGGATTAGAGTTGATCAAAAAGAGGATGTTGAACAGGCTATAGAGCAAGCATTGAGCATAAAGGATAAACCGATTCTTCTCGATTTTCATATTTCTAAAGAAGAAAATGTTTATCCGATGATTCCTGGTGGAAAATCTGTAAAAGATACAATTATGAGGGAATTGGCATGAGGCATGTTATATCAGTGCAAGTAGAGAATAAATCCGGGGTTCTAGCGAGAGTAGCCGGCCTATTCTCAGCTAGAGGTTACAATATCGACTCCTTAGCTGTCAGCGAAACGGAAAAAAAGGATATATCCGTTATGACTATTGTTGTCAATGGAGACGACAGGATAATCGAGCAGGTAAAGAAACAGTTGAATAAACTTATTGATGTAATCAAGATAACAGATCATACACAACTCTCATCAATTCAAAGAGAACTTGCTCTAATTAAAGTACACGCCACACCGACTAAAAGGGCTGAAATATATCAACTCGCTGATATATTCAAATCAGAGATAGTACACATTTCGCCAAATTCAATCACACTTGAGGTATCTGGTGATACAGAAAAAATAGACAATTTTATTGAATTGCTTAAGCCCTACCCTATTAAAGAATTAATCAGAAGTGGAAGAATATCATTCCTTAAGGAATGATATTTATTTTATCTTGCTGCGCATTGTGACTTCCAGATAAATTATCTATCCTTAATTAAATTAAGGATAAGACAGGTTAACAAAATAATCCAGCTTTTCAACTAACATAATAGGCTTGATTATCTTGCCTTGATAAAGTATTGAGTATAGCATCGCCCTTTTTTTGCAACCAAAATATACTCGATACTGTCTATTAGATTATAACAAAACCAAAATCACAACATCACCTTTCATCATCAACAGATCAATTGCACTAAGATTTTCCATAATTAGTTCAAATTGATAAAATATACATTGCTACTATTCTCTTTATTTGTAGAAAGAAATGTTAAACTTTACATTCTTCGAAAAGCATAAAAACATTGCTCAAAAAATATAATCGAATAAGGAAATTTCAAAATGAAGATAAAGGTTCTGCTGCTTTATCCTGAAATCCCTATAACCTATTGGAGTTTTAAATATGGGATTGCCTTTGTTGGCAAAAAAGGGTACTTCCCTCCTTTAGGTTTGCTTACAATTGCTGCCATGTTACCAGATGACTATGAAGTTAAATTGATTGATATGAATATCTCAAAACTAAATGAAGATGATATTCTTGATTCGGATATTGTTTTTATTTCTTCAATGATCATTCAAAAAAAATCTTTCGATGAAGCTGTTAGGATGTGCAATAGATTAGGGAAACCGATTGTTGCAGGAGGCCCCTATGCCACCTCTACATATAAGAAGATTGAGGGCATCGATCACTTCGTGTTAAATGAAGCAGAGACAACCCTACCCGCCTTTTTGAGTGATTTCCGTTGCGGCAAGGCAAAGCGTATCTATACCGATGCGACTAAACCAGATATTACATCAACCCCTGTTCCTCGATTCGATTTAACAAATATGAACCAATATGCTGCTATCTGTTTGCAGTTTTCTAGGGGATGCCCCTTTAACTGTGAGTTTTGCGATATTACTGAGATGTTTGGACGAAAAACTCGCACTAAGTCAAAAGAACAATTCATAAAAGAAATGAATTGCGCTTATAATACTGGATTTCGCGGTTGTCTTTTTATTGTAGACGACAATTTTATTGGAAACAAAAAAAATGTAAAAATGCTTCTCCCAGCTATTATAAAATGGCAAAGGGAGCGCAGATATCCCTTTTCACTTATCACCCAGACCAGCATTGATTTAGCCCAGGATGAGGAATTGATGAACATGATGATAGATGCAGGTTTTGACAGTGTATTTCTGGGTATAGAGACTCCAGTTAAAGAATCCTTGAAACTTACTAAAAAAAATCAAAACCTTAAGTCTGATATGCTTGAAAGCATAATAACAATCCAGAAAAAGGGCATGGAGGTAATGGGTGGATTCATCATAGGCTTTGATAATGATCCTGATAATATCTTTGACTTACAGATTGATTTCATACAAAAAGCTGGAATTCCTTCAGCCATGACAGGGATACTTATGGCACTGCCCAATACCCAGCTTTACAGGAGACTAAAATCTGAGGATCGAATAATTGAGGATTCATCAGGCAACAATACTCATCACATGCAGATTAATTTTCAGCCGAAGATGGATATGGAATCACTTCTAATAGGATATAAATACCTGATATCAGAGATTTATAAACCCGAAAAATATTTTGAACGATGCCTCACTCTAATAAAAAGATTGCCTGTGAGCAAATTTTCATATATCGGTTCATGGAGATATGTAAGAGCCCTGCTACTATCTATGATAAGGCAATCCTTTTCTAATTATGGCTATCATTATTTAAAATTTATAACAAAAGGGATGCTTACAAATCCAAGACATTTTACTACAATTATTCGATTAGCTATATTTGGACATCACTACTTTACAATTACTCGAGAATTACTAACAGCAGATAGCTTTAAAAACCATTTAGATGAACTTACTCAATCATTACGCGATAGAATGGCTGGTATGTCCGTATCCAACTTTGATGATGCGCTAAAAAAAATACAAAGTTTTAGAAATATTTTAGTTGCACAAGTACAGAATGAGTATTTTAGTATACATAAAGATTTCCGTATGTTGGTTGAGGACTCATTGAAATATTTTCATAAAATCACAGAAGAAGTAATCTCGGAATGGGAAAATACTTGGTGTGCAAGTGATCTATAAAAGATAGATATCTGCATCAAAAATAAAAATGTAATTTTTAAATATACGAAAAGAGCCCATACCAATTCACTGATGCAGAATATCATACAATAGACTCTACAGGGTGGATTATAGGTTAAGCATTTTATCTATACTTAACCTATAAAAACACAGTTTTGCTATATTCTGTAATCATCATTTTATTCAGGAGTAATCATGGAATCTGTTCCATCAGTTGCCGCACAAATAATAGTTACTATAATACCTATTGTGGGTATTGTTGCTGGATTCACAATCTTTTTTTTTTACATGCTATGGGATCATAAACGCAAGGTGTTAATGATCGAGAAGGGTATTGAGCAGAAATCCCTGGATCTTGAATCCTTGAGTTTGTTATCAGGACTAATTCTTTTTGCTATTGGATTGAGCCTTACCCTCTTCTTTTATATAAAAGAGGGGATAAGTTATAGCATCCTTGGTGGATTATTCCCCTTGTCAATTGGTCTCAGTCTAATAATATTCTTTGTGACAAAAATAACAACAAAAGATGGATGAAGGCATCTATACTGATGAACAGATTATTAAAAAAATTCTTCATGGAGAAGTTGATCTTTACAAGATTATCGTTGAAAAATATCAGCAATATATATTCAACCTCGGGATGCGATTTCATAAAAATAGGGAGGACGCATACGATTTTGTACAGGATGTATTTCTAAAGGCTTATGAAAAGCTTCATACATTTAGGGGAACCTCAAAATATTTTTCCTGGCTTGTGAGAATTGCATATAATCATGGAATTAACTCAGCAAAGACAAAAATAATTGACTCAAGCTTAGTCGAAACTTATATTAAAAGTGATGATGCGACACCAGAAGAAACCCACTTAAGGGAAGAATTAAGAAAGGCTCTATTAAAGGCAGTAGAGGCATTGCCCGAAAAATACAGATTGTGCATAGATTTATATTTCTTCTATGGACTTTCCTACAGGGAAATAGAAATGATTACAGATATTCCCTTGAACACAATAAAATCAAATATGCTCAGGGCAAAAATTATATTAAGGGATACACTTCGAGGAGGTATTGCTGATGAACATCATAAATTGTGATAAAATAATAACAAGATTTCTGGAAATGGAAGACTATAGAGTGATACCTCTGAATATAAGAGTGCATATGCTCTTTTGTAACAGATGCAGAGTGGAAGTATATATGCTTAAAGATGCACTTGATGAAATTAGGGAATTCAATCCCTTTCCTTTGAGAAAAGACCTAACAGATGAGATCATGCAAAAAATTTTGCTGACTGAAACACCCTACAAAAAAGAGATCTCAACCTTTAATTGGGTAACTGCAGGTTTAATTATCTTCTTAAGCATATTCCTAATCTCCTACAGCGAACCGATGATTTGGTTAAAGAATCAATTCGGCAACAATTTCGAAGTACCCTTAAGTATAGTATTGGGGCTAATAATCTCAATCTATTCAATTGTATTCATTGGAACTCATCTGGAAAAATTAAAGCATAGCATCGGTATTCTGAAGAAGAAAATTTCTTAATGTGCCTCAGCCCATGTTTTACCCCAACCCACATCTACAATCACAGGCACCTTAAGTATGATAGCCTCTTCCATCTCTATCCTTACAACCCTCTCCATATCATCCTTTTCCTCAATAGGTACCTCAAATACCAGTTCATCATGCACCTGGAGGATCATCCTTGAATTATAATCCTCCTGGCATAATCGCTTCTGTATGTTTATCATTGCTCTCTTGATGAGATCTGCAGAGGCTCCTTGGATCGGTGTATTTATCGCAATCCTTTCTGCCCCTTCCCTTGCAAAGGATGATTCAGAATTGATCTCAGGAATGAATCGCTTGCGCCCTAAAAGGGTTGTTACATATCCATTCTCTCTGGCAAAGGCAATTGACTCCTCAACATACCTCTTAAATCCGGGATATATCTCAAAATACATTTTTATAAATTCAGCAGCCTCCTTTACTGATATATCTGCCTGTTGAGATAGTCCATAGGGTGATACACCGTAAATAGTAGCAAAATTAATAATCTTTGCCTGCCTCCTCATCTCATTAGTAATAGAACCAATCGCGGTGTGAAAGATATTTGAGGCCGTCAGATTGTGTATATCCATACCCTCCTTGAAGGCCTTGATCATATTCTCATCCTCTGATAAATGCGCAGCCAAACGGAGTTCTATCTGAGAATAATCAGCTGACAAAAGAAGGCACTCCTTATCAGAGACAAACGCCCTTCTTATTCTCTTACCAAATTCGTCCTTTATGGGAATATTCTGAAGATTGGGATCAGAGGAAGACAACCTTCCAGTAGCCACAACAGTCTGATTATAGGATGTGTGGATTCTGCCTGTCTTCCTGGATGTAATTTTTGGCAATGAGTCAGTATAAGTGTTCTTAAGCTTGCTTAATGTTCTATATGATATTAAATGAGGTATTATCTCGTGCCTTGCCTTCAATGCCTCAAGAACTGTGATATCTGTTGAAAAACCAGTTTTGGTTTTCTTAACCGGTTTCAATCCCAACTTTTCAAAGAGGATCCTCGACAACTCTCTTGTTGAGTTGATGTTAAATCTCTCGCCAACTATGGAATAGATCGTCTCCTCCACCTCGCCTAGCAATCTCTGATTCTCAATGGAAAGATCTTCAAAATAATTCAGATCAACCCTTACCCCATTCCACTCCATAGTTGCCAAAACATTCACAAGGGGCATCTCAATATCATAAAAGAGTCTATCAAGCATCCCTTCCTTTAGCTTATGCTTTAATATTTTATACAATCTATATGCAACATCAGCATCCTCAATAGCATATTCCGACAACCTGTCAAGGGGCACATCTATAATAGAGATCGCTTTTTTGCCTTTACCAACCAATTCCTCGTAACTTATGGTTTTATAATTTAAATATTTCCATGCAAGATCATCAAGATTATGACGTCGTTCTGTTGGATTGAGAAGATATGAAGCGACCATTGTATCAAAAAATATTCCCTTCATATCAATTCCCTCATTCTTCAATATAATTATATCATACTTAATGTTCTGCCCAATTTTTTTAATCTCTGGGTCTTCTAATGCCTGTCTTAAGAGATCCAATGATGATTCTTTAGTAATATTTACGTCATCCATGTGGCCACGAATGGGAATATACCAACCCTCATTCTCATTAATGGATAGTGATATCCCTACCAGTTCCGCCTCTATAGGATGAAGTGATGTTGTCTCAGTGTCTATCGAGACCTCTCCCTTTTGATTTATCAGATAAATCACCCCTTCAAGATCATTTCTGCTAGAGATTATCCGATAATCCTTTCTAATATCACTCTTCTCCTCAATTTCTCTTCCCTCCTCTTCCGGGAAGCGTTCCTTGATGATTGACATCATCTCCATTTTATAAAAGTACTCTTTAGTCTTATCCGAGTTCAGATCTGGTTTGGCTATCTTATCAATATCTATCTCAATGGGAAGACTGTCACGTATGGTAACGAGATCCCTGCTAAGAAATGCCATTTCCTGATTATTCAGGATTGATTCCTTAATCTTTGCACCTTTTATCTCATCAATATGTTCATAGACGCCTTCCAGATGATCATACTGACCAATCAGCTTCTGTGCGGTCTTTTCTCCAATTCCAAGCACCCCTGGTATATTGTCAGTTGAGTCACCCATAAGAGCCATATAATCTATTACCTGATCAGGTCTAATACCAAGCTTCTCAGTGACCCCCTTAACATCATAGATCTCAAATTCCGTAATCCCCCTTTTATTAGCATATATTTTCACATTGTCATTTACAAGCTGATAGGCATCCTTATCCCCTGTAACAAGCACCACCTCAATATCCTTTCCTGAATACTTTTTCGCTATGGTACCCAGCACATCATCCGCTTCGTAATCCTCCTCCACTATGCACATAATACCCATAATGGATAGCATATTCTTTATCTCGTCAATCTGAGGTCTAAGATCATCCGGCATCTTTTGACGATTGGCCTTGTATTCCGGATAAAGCCTAAACCTGAAAGACCTCCCCGGCGGGTCAAATGCAACGATAAGGTAATCAGGGCTCTCTTCATCAATGAGCTTTAACAGCATCCTAGCAAAACCATAAATTGCGGAGGTATTCTGCCCCTTGGAGTTAGTCAAGGGATTTTTGATGAATGCATAATAAGCTCTATAAGAGAGCGCATGTCCATCAATGACAAATAATCTCTTTCTCATTTATCTTCAGTCTATTAGCTTAGTTGTCCAAATACCGTTTTGCAGCACAATACGCGAGGGATCATTTGGCCGTGGAGATTGTTTGTAAGCAGCGATGGTATATTCGGGATCATGAGGCAGTTTTAATCCAAATCCATCATCCATTGCAAAGGGTTGAGGCAAGACAGTATTGATCTTATGATTGTTTACTGAGGATAGGAGTTCATCTGTAGATTTATAGGCATTGAGTTCTTCAATTATTTTTAGGGTTGGCGGCATGAGCATTATTTCACCCGCTTTTTGTTTCTCTAAGGCCAAGCATGGAGTAATCCAAAGCGAGTCAGTCATCTCCATGCCATCGTGAATGGGTTGTTGTCCACCGGGCATACGCGCAATGAAGAAACGCGTATCAAATCTCTTTGTTTTAAAAGCTGCCTCCGCCTCAGGCGTAATCCAGTGAGCATAGGGTAATAGAAGATCAAAAGCGAATAGGATATTTTCCTCTCTGGATATCTCAATAAAGGATAGTTCATTATTCATGAGTCTTTTACGGTATTGTGAAAAATGCTGCCTTATCTCTTCATCAAGGAAGTTGACCAAATTACCCTCAGAGAAATAGGCTAAGAGTATACCCGCTTCCTCGAAAGTCTCCCGCAGCGCTGCGCAAAATAACCCACAGGCTATATCATCTGGAAGATCTGGCTCCTGCAGAATTAGTTTTGCATTTGAGGATGAAATGCCGCATATGCAGGATACTAACTCACTCGAACAATCCATATCATCCAATCTGCCGCCCGGGAAGACATAAGCTCCACCCATAAAGGATTGATTCCGATGACGCTTCATAAGGAATATCTCATACATATCCTCTGTTGCATCTCGAATAATGATTACTGAAGAAGCATGTATAGGCACAGAGGCCTCCCTCTCTTGAGTTCCCTTGTCATTATCTGATTTCATAACATCCTAATTTATCTTTATTAACCCTTTATAAGTGTCAAGGAAAAAACTAAACTGCACTAACCAGCATTGGCAGTAAAAAATCAGGCATTAACGCCTATGAATATATCCATGATCGAGTTACTGGCGCTTTCAGAATCCCATCATTAGCACAAATTATTCAAGATAGAACTATTGGTATGATAACCTCTCGTCATTCCCATTATATGTGCTTACCATGAAATTTTGAGAGGATACATTTTCTTCGATTTAATCCTCACTTCCACTCCCTTATCATGGAAGGTGGTTTTGATAAAGAGTGAGATTTTGTACATATTCCCATTGTAGACCTTACCGAACGGCGCAAATCCCAGATCTTACGGCGCAAACCCCCGATCTTACGGTACAAAACCCCGTTCTTACGGCACAAATCCCCGATCTTACGGTACAAAATCCCCATTCTTACGGTACAAAACCCCGTTCTTACGGTACAAAATCCCCGATCTTACGGTACAAAACCCCGTTCTTACGGTACAAAACCCCGATCTTACGGTACAAAACCCCATTCTTACGGTACAAAACCCCGATCTTACGGCGCAAATCCCCGATCTTACGGTACAAAACCCCATTCTTACGGTACAAAACCCCGATCTTACGCCCGTAAAACCGCATCGGAACGTAAAATAAACACAAATGCAATCAGCTATGATAGGGTATCGCTTTCAGATTCCCCTTTTGCATCACTCTTGCGCTTTGATCTGCATAAATACTGACTCGCAAACCCCTTGATCCTGGCTTCATCTCTCCAAAAAATAAACCGCCAAAACTCACGCACCTCGTCAACCGCCTCTTTAAATGCGTGTAGCCCTGATCCCTGATCTTTTTAACCCCGCTGCTGTCAGCGCGCTCAGCGCTTGCGGCGCCCAGAAGATCAGACATCTCATCAGCCAGTACAGCAGCCTTCTCCAGAAGAGCCATATCTAATTTAATAGACTCTAATGCTTCCGGATGCTCTCTGCCAAGAACACTCAAATCATTTAAGTCCTGAATCATGTCAGCGTGCCCGGTATCTTGCGCTATCTCGTCCACCCTTCCCAGTATGTCAGGCTGCTTTCTGTAGGCAAAGCGGAAGGTATGCAGAAGCTCATCTCTTAAATCCTAGGCCAGAGGGGACTTCTCTGTCCACAGCCTTTCTGCCTCCTCGTGGCTGAACCTTGTTGTTATCCATCTGGATTGGGCCTCCCTGAGAGCGCCGCACCGCTTCTGCATATCTTCAACCAGTCCCCAGTCAAGCCCCCTGTCCGTTAATTCTTTTTTGTCCTCCTGACTCCAATGGAAAAAGTTTGAACTCCTTATTATATGCCTTCCAACTATTATCGGCCTTAGAGCCACTAGGTTCAGGATAATGAGTTGTGATGTAGGACGGAATATTTTGAGCAGGCATTCCTGATGGTGAATATACACATATCAATATCAAACAGAATATCATTCTAAAGACAATAGAAATATTTTTCATTCCCTAACAAACTTCTCAACATACATATTTTAAACCGCCACTTTTGTGATGAATCAAATCATTTAGTGTTCTACTAACTCTTAAATCCCTCTTTTGAGGATAAGCCGGTAAGAGACTCTACAAACCACTATCTCCGGGGATATAGTTAACAGCTATTATGATCATTATTGGCCTTAAATAGAATATAACATATAAGGTCAAGTTCAAAATATTATGCTTATACAATAATTGACATAATACACTTTCCCATTTGAAACCAAGCGCTTAGTAATTTCTTATCAATACATTATTGTCGATTTTAATCATATATTGAAATTGCTCTGAAAATAAAAATATATTGACATGAGCTTTGATATATCAATTTCTTTATCATATATATTTATAATAAAAATATTTCTTTCATCATACATAATAAATTATTCATTACCATAAATATAAATTATCAATATTATAATGAACAAATAATATAAACAAAAAGGAGAATCGATGTGGAATGGAATACAAAGATTACAGAGCTTCTGGGATGCAAATATCCAATTATCCAGGGAGCGTATCACGGATTTGGAACCTCTGCCTTGGCGGCCCCTGTATCTGAGGCTGGCGCATTTGGATTAATTACAGCCTCAGCCCTCCATACACCTGAAAAGCTGAGAGAGGATATACAGAGAGCCAGGTCTATGACCGATAAACCCTTTGGTATAAACTTAACCATAGGTCTTTTCCCTGGCATGGAAGAGATGATGGAGGTAGCAATAGAGGAGAAGATCCCTGTGGTGGAGACCGCCGCCTTTAAGGCTGAAGAGTATGGTAAAAAGCTCAAACAAGCCGGCATCAAATGGATTCATAAGGTTGCAACCGTGAAACACGCTGTAACAGCCGAGAAGTATGGCGCTGATGCTGTGGTTATTGTTGGCCTTGAGGGAACCGGTTTTAAGCATATTTCCCAACTCCCCACCCTCGTTAATATATCCTGGGCAACAAGGCTGATAAAGATACCCATCATAGCAGCCGGAGGCATTGCTGATGCTCATGGCTTTTTGGCATCCCTTTGTCTAGGCGCTGAAGGGGTATATCTGGGGACTGCATTTATGGCCACTAAGGAGTGTCCAATCTCAGATCGATTTAAGGAAGCTCTCGTTAAAGCTGATCCCACTGACCCGAAATATAGAGACAGATGCCTAGCCCCCCCAAAAGCTGAGGAATATGAGAGGGCTATGCAAAAAAGGGGAAAGGTTGCGACTCATGAATGGCTGCGAGAACTAGAGATGACGCTCCTTAAAAGCACCTCTGAAGAAAGGGACTCGATGAAGGATATTGATAGCATGGACATGTCAGAAGAGATACTACGGTCAGCCGGAGGTTCTTTGGCTGTTGCAGCCATTGACAGGGTTTTAAGCGTAAAGGAACTCATTGATGCTATAATCAAAGAAGCCGAGGAGATACTTCATAGCGGCAAGTTTCCTACTGGAGCATAGGGTAGATCTATAGAAACAAGCCAAAAGGATACTTGGCTTATATGTAGGGGAAACAGAAGCTCATCTTTGTGAAATCTGTATTAGCACATATTAAAAAGGATTGAGGGGATGATGGATATCCCTATCCAAAACTTCGGGAGGGTAATAAATCATAACCTTTCTATCGTATTCGAGAGCTTAGGGAAACTCATGGACGAGATTATGCCTGCTTTGTAAGATATGTTAATAGAGTAATTAAAAGCGCCAACATTGAAAGACCTATTCCCATTAACCATTGCATTGAAGTGAATCGCTTGTTCATATCTTCAAAGCGCTTGTCCACTGAATCAAAACGCTTTTCCATTAGCGCAAATCCACTTCTCATCTCCTGTATCAAAAGAGCAATATCATGAGTGGATGCCTTCTGCTCCCTCAACTCCTCAATATCTGCCTCAACTTCCTCTATCAGATTCAGGAACAGCTCTACCACATGCTCCTCATTACGGGTGTTCAATTGCTGTACCAGAAAAACTATTTTCTGTCGAAGTTGTTCACGTCTTTGGGTTGTTATAGTCGCCATGATTTAAAATATAAAAATGTGTGAAAACATACTCCCCCGATTGCATCGGGGGAGTATGTTTTCATCTCAATTTTTAGATATAACTATCGAACTAAAATATCACTTTTCAATATATATCACAAATCAACTTTACTATATTACTAAATGTGCGAGTTCTTAATTCAGAAAAGAATGTCAATCTCAGCAATGATTACATACGGATATTAATAAAAATTATATCCAACAGATAATGTGATCTTAGAATATTTAAATTCTTCTTCATAAGAATAAGGAATATTTTCATAATAATAACCTGAATATGGATCACCCACTAGTTCGAGTTCAATACCCGATTCCTCAACTTTCCCATTGTTAACTGAATAAAGTAATTCTACCTGAATCCCATCAGATATAATTATTCCAAATCCTAATCCCCAGTAAAGTCCTCCACTCAAATCACCATCTTCACCTTTAAAATCATCATTACCAAAGAGTAAGTTATAGCCTAAATGCGCTACTGCAAATGGAGTGATAGAATTATCTAAAGGAACCTTAAATTTAAATAGTCCGTGAATAGGTAAAAAATTGAACTTTGGATCTAATCCTCCAGTATTTTCATCAAAGCTTCGCTTATGTTGATAGGAAATACCAGCACCAAATCCAGCTCGTTCGTTTATAGCTCCTACAAATTCTGCTGAAAATGAAAAGCCATTATCTATATCATATTCTTCAGATTCTGATAATTCAAAACCCGATAGTTCCAATGTTGCGTCATAATCATATTTCCCATTCAGATCATATCCTGCTTTAATAGTAAAATAACCCCCAGTTGTATCTCGAGGCACACCCCTCTCCTCTTCATCATCTAAGTCGAGATCAATATCAGCAAAGGCTATACTGCTTACAAAAAGAGCCATCAAAACAGATAGAAACACACTCAAGTACTTTTTCTTCATTACTTTTTTCTCCTTATTATTCATTTCTCAATTTATTGTTCCAACCTATATTCAACAAGAACCACTCCCTTAGAAATTCTATTATAGATTGTCTGTTGATAATATCATTTAAAATTAATATATCACACATACTTTTTAATATTTAAATTTTATTATATCACCTCCTTGAATTTAATAACTCTTTTGTAGATATTAAACTATCCTACCTTTAAAAGCAACAGCAATAATGTCAATCATTAAACTGATTAGGACAAGGAGATATTCTAACAAGCGGGCAAATTAGGTATCACTCAAAATTAATAACATTTTGAGTGATACCTAATATAAATTTTGCAAAAGGGGAGAAAATCAAATTTATTTTGTTTCAACATTATGATTTATATCTGCTACTACATGCTTCATCTTCTTTTCATGATCCTTGCTGTCTCCTTATAGGCGGTAACCATCCGCTTATTTGCAAACTTCTGATTTAATTCGATCAGCTTTCTTGCCTTGGCAAGATATTTTTTAGCTCGTCTCCTCTTATTTTTCATGTTCAAGTATTCAGCAGCATTACAATATGAAACAACCTTATTCTCTAGCCATGAACCTCCTGTATCCACTGCTACTTTCCTTTTTCTTGTGAGTCTTTCCTTCGCCTCAGTCATCCTCGGATTCCGTACTCCAGACTTGGCAATCAGGTTTCTACCAGCGTCATAAAACTTAAGGGCCTTCTTAAATTGGTATTCCCCGTAACAGACGTCACCTTTCCTTTCATAAACAGATATCCATGACATATAGATTGCTGTAAGCCTATCCTCAAGGGACTGAAAAATTGAGGACATCACCTTTCTTTCATGTGACGGGAGTTTAGCAAAATGCCTGACTATCTTTTCATATTGTTCCTTGCCCTTTTTCAATTTCTTTACGTCAAGACTCTTCTGCGCTTTAAGCCATTTATCGATCTTCTCTATTGCCTTTTTGCAATCCATACTATGCACTGCTGCAATCCTCTCCAAAACACTTGCAGTAAAGGGCGTGATCTTATTTTGGGTCTCTTTACGTAGCTTCAAACCAATGGTTTTTATTGTCTCTCTATATTTTTTTAGAGCCTTACTATATTTTTTCTTTTTATATAGCTTATCTCCCTTTTGTACTATTTTTTCTAAATCTTTTACTATTCTTTGGCTGATTTCATCATCATATTCAAATTTTATCTTCTTTATGTTTAAACCCTTAAACTCCTTTATTCTAATATCCTCAACCTCAAATTTTGCTGTTATCTTAGAAACAGCCCTCCTGGGATCAATTTTATGTTTTGGATTAATGAGTTTTTTTGCTATCTCTCTGCAATACCATTCTAATTTACTCTCAAAAAATGACATGTTAACAAAAGATTTTTTACTCACAGTCTGTGTGCTGCTGTCACGAAGGAGGTTCTGTACTGTTATTCTTAATTTCCGATCTCCCTCCTTTATTATATTTCCATAAATAATCTCATCCGCATTTATAGCATTCGCAACCTGGACAACCGCATTTTCAGAGTCAGACCCTGTAGCCATCATCAATTCTGCCTTCTGGTACATTACCTTAATATCTTCATCCGTTACAATATGATAATAACGGCCATAATTCTCAAAAACGGAAAGGGTGATATGGTCCCGAACCTTGTCTGTCAGCGTTTTCTCTACTCCCTTCTTTGGTGTAATATTGTTTACAAAAAGTTTCTTTCTCTTTTTATTCTGTTCAGCCTCTGATGAACTCATTAAGATCATCATGAAAAAAATTATACAAATTGTGAACATTACTCTCCTGTTTTTCTTCATCTCTCTCCTCTTACAAATATTTTATCGCTTTAAAATTTCAATTATTAGACGAATGTGATTGTTGGAAATTTACCAATTTATGGTGTATGATAATTCAAAGAATGAAGGGTTCATAAAAGGCTTCACAAACATTCATATAATTCCTGTCCTAAGTAAAAAAGATCAACTCATGGATGAATTATTAGTCTCATCATATAACAATCTGCCCCTTTATGCAAGAACAATCTACAACACGATTCGCTTCATCTGCATTGAAATCATCATCTATTGATAAAGCGACTAATATAACAGATATCTGTGACTCGCCTCAAATCAGTTACTCATCCTCCATCTTCTCCTTGAGCACAATCTTATTTCCGCTGATATTGAGATAGTATATATCCTCGTTCTCCTCAAGCCTGTCGAGAATCTGAAAAGATGGAGAACGCCTGAATTTGGCTGGCATCCTTCCTTTTCTAACACGACAATAGAGCCCAACCTCATGTTTATACTGCAGAGTTCTCACATCCAATTCCTCTTCCTCCCTGGAGGTAAAGGTTATGATCGCCTTTTCAGTATTTCCACTCCCTTCAAATCTCACACCTGAGATGAAGAATGGCACATCTTCAACAAGTATAGGATAGACAAATCTACTATATCTAAGCACGTATGTTCCATCCTCTGTTATATCAATTGAATTATTAAAATAATTGATAATCTTTTTATTTGTAAATGGTTCACCATTGTGAAACCAATTGCCATCCCTGTCTATCCTTATCTCATCAATTTTTCTCCCAGAAGCAATCATCTTTTTAATATATTCCGGGATATCAGGATATTCCTCACTCATCACCTAATCCCTCCAGGATCATGATATCTCAACTCATCAAGTTTTATTCAATTATTGTTTATAATGATCAAACCTTAATCATAGGTTCTGTCAATCTCTGATGCTCTTCCAGGGCGTATCGATCAGTCATTCCAGCAATATAATCTGAGATCGTTCGTTTAAGTCCATCAACCTCAATTCTTTTAAAATAGTCAAAGGGCAAAGCATTGGGGAACTCCAGGTAGAGCGTAAAGAGTTCACGGACGACCTTCCTGGCCTTAATGCTCATCCGTACAACGCGATAATGCTGGTATAGCTTTTCATCAAGAAAATTTTTTAACTCATCATTAGCATTCTCAATTTCACTACTAAAACCGACCAGGTTTACAGAAGACCTCCTAACATCCATATAGTGCTGAATAGATAGTCTTTCAATATTTTCTCTTGTGGTATTGATCACGTCTGTAACCAGGGTATTGATAATCTCCCTAATAATTGTACTCACCATAAGCTTTCTATTCTCTGGGAGATGGCCCTTCCTGCGAATAGATCCAACCACCATCTCCCATATATTCAGCCCTTGTATGTCTTCAAGCTTAAGCATACCTGAACTAATGCCGTCATCCAGATCATGGTTATTATAGGCAATCTCATCAGCCAAATCAATTATCTGAGCCTCGATTGAGGGGCGTTCCTCAGCCATATAATCGGATACCTCAGGCTGATCATGATGGGAGGAATGCTTAATGATACCCTCCCTCGTCTCCCAGGTTAGGTTTAATCCGGAAAAATCTTTATACCTCTCTTCAATCTTTTCAATTACCCTGAGGCTTTGCCTGTTGTGTTCAAATCCATCTTCATCCTTCATCAATTCATTCAGCTCTTTTTCTCCAGAATGCCCAAAAGGCGTATGTCCCAGATCATGGGCAAGGGCAATGGCCTCTGCCAGATCCTCGTTTAATTGAAGGGTTCTGGCAATAGCGCGAGCAATTTGAGCCACCTCTATTGTATGCGTTAATCTCGTTCTATAATGATCCCCCTCATGATTCACAAAAACCTGTGTCTTGTATTCAAGCCTTCTAAACGCCCTTGAGTGAATAATTCTCTCTCTATCCCTTTGAAAATCTGACCTGTACTGATGTAACTCCTCCTCATGCACTCTCCCCCTGCTGTTTTTGGACTTTGCAGCATAGGGGGCTAGAAATCTATCTTCAATATCTTCAATGTATAACCTATCTATCTTCTTCATGCTCAATATCATCTGCTTATTTTTTTCGATAACTCATCCTCATAGGCCTGCATCGCCACTCTTCTGTTCATACGAATCTCTTCAAATGTCGGTTCCTCCTCAATTCCCCTGGTGAAGGATTGTAATGCCTCTCTATATTGCCCCTTTTTGTAATAACACTTGCCAATCTGATTATAGGCATCTGCAATTAGCTTGCTATCCCTTGTCGACCTAATTGCCTGGTAAAAGGTATCTATTGCCTTGTCCAGCATCTCTTCCTTTATATATATTGTCCCTAAAGAATAGAGCGCTTCCCCATCCCCTGGTTTAAGCAAAAGAGCCCTCTGAATATATGCACGAGCATTCTGAATCGCCTCTAGGCTATCAGTGTCAGTCTTGGAAGTAATTATACCAAGATTTATATATGCCTTCCTGGCAAGATCATTCTTTTTGTTAATTTCAATTACTCTATTATACTCTTCTTTTGAATAATCTAAAAGATTCTTTTTATAATATATAGTTGCTAGATTGAAATGTCCTTCCTGAATATTAGGCCAACGCCTCAATATCCTCTGATATTCATCCATAGCTAAATCAAAATAATTATTTTCATAATAGTATCTAGCAATGGCTAGTAGTGGATCAGGTTTATCAGGGTTTATATTGGAAGCATTCCTCCATGATTCGATTGCCAAATCCCACTTCTCTGCATTTTTATAGGAAATGCCTAAATTATATAGAACAGAATCATCCCTGTTATCAATGGCGAGAGCCTTCTGATATGTCTGGATGGCATCATCGAAACGCCCAACGTCATCGAGAATGTTCCCCATGTTTATGTATGCAACTCGAGCATTCTCTGAAGCTGGTTCATATGTTGTAATCTTTTTGTAAAATTCGTATGAATTCTCCAAATCTCCCTTTTCGTAATACACCTCAGCGATTCTAGCCAAAATCTTCACGTTCCGTTTTCCCATTGACAGCATTTTATTGTATGTATCAACGCTCTTGTCATACTCCTTCAAGGAGAAGAACGCATCACCAAGATTCTCCAATAAATCCACATCCTCCCTCGCTAATTCTTCAGCCTTGTGAAGTTCATTCAAGGCCTTATCCCGTTGTCCCTGCTTGAGATATGCTATCCCGAGATTGTATCTATCAATGGCATCCTTGGGATTGATTGATATTGCCATCTTGAGATATTTCAAGGCAGAATCATAATCATTTCTCTCAGTATATATAACGCCAAGTCTAGAATAAGCCAAATAGGCAACCTCCCCTATTTTATCTATCGCTCCTGATCTCTTCAAATATTCTATGCTTGCAACCTCATCTCCCCTCTTTTGAAGACTCAATGCCAAATTATATAGAGCACGAGCATTATTTGGATCCAACTCAATCGCCTTTTCGTACTGATGAATGGCTTCCCTATACCTCCCCTGCTCAAAATATATATTACCTGCTAATATCTGGTTATTGATATCCTCAGGATCAACATCAAGCCCCTTTCGTATTATCTGACCGGCCATATCTAAATCCCGTTTATGCCTATAGGCTATAGCCATGTTCCTATAAACAATGGGATTCTTGTCATCATATTTTAATGCCCTTGTATAATATTCGATTGCCTTATTATAATCGCCTCTATCATCATAAATAATTCCAATGTATGTCAGGGCAATAGCCTTCTCCTCATCAGTTGAATCCGATTCAACAACCTCCTTGAATTCAGCTATAGCATGATTAAAGTACCCCTTGAAGTAACTATCCTTTCCCCTCTGAAGGTGCTTATTCCCTGTCTCTCCTGTAGGGATAGCCTTCTTCTCAATCTCAGATATGACAGGTATTTTCGATGGTGTGAATATCTGCGGTTCTTTATAATATTTTGTTAATACTAATATTGCTACTACCACTACAACCGCAACTGATGAAGCGATTATAATAGGCTTAAAAATCCTTTTCTCAGACTCAATTTTCTTGATCCTGCCTGCCTTAAATTCCTGAGGTGGAGCTTCTTCATCCCTCTCTCTGAAAAAGGATATTCTATTTCTTTTGATCCTCAATGGTATTATTCTTCCCTTTTATTTCTCCCTTTAAAATTGCATCTAATATGCCATTTATATACTGTCTCGACCCTTCCCCCCCAAAGGTCTTTCCAAGTTCTATTCCCTCATTTATAGTAACAGAAAATGGTATATCTTGAAGAAAGATAAGCGCATATATAGATATTCTCAAAATCGATTTGTCAACAACTCCTAACCTTTCAAATCTCCAATTTTTAGAATAACTCCTGATTAGATTGTCAATATACTCCATATTCCCTATTGATCCTTCTATCAGGGATGATGCAAAACACCTTACCTCTTCAGGTACCTCTCTATCTATCCAGTTGAATGATAATATATCCTCAATCGGACAACCTGTTGTTTCATACATATACAAAGCCTGAAGAGCATACACTCTCGCTTTTCTCTTTTGCCCCATTAATCAATCTGTCTATAAATGTTAGCCATCTCAATGGCAGATAATGCTGCTTCAAAACCCTTATTGCCGGATTTTGTTCCTGCCCTCTCGATTGCCTGTTCAATATTATCTGTTGTCAAAACGCCAAATATTACCGGTATTTCAGATTCTAAGCTAATATGCGCTACCCCCTTCGAAACTTCAGCCGCAATATAATCAAAATGTGGGGTTCCTCCCCTGATAACAGCGCCAAGACATATAATAGCGTCATACTTCCCTGAGTCAGATAGCCTTCTGGTTACAGGTGGGATCTCAAAAGAACCAGGCACCCATACTACAGAAATATTCTCCTCCTCTGAATTGTTTCTCTTTAAGCAATCCAGAGCTCCACTGAGAAGCTTGTTTGTGATAAACTCGTTAAATCTCGAAATTACAATAGCAAACTTAAGACCGGACGCATCTAATTTCCCTTCTATTACATTCATAAGGTCTCCCTATTAATTTTATTCATTTGTTAATCAAACAATCATTATTGCGCTGATCATATTTTTTCTGATACAGCAACAATATTAAAATCCCCTAATTGTATCCAATAAATTTAGCTAAATCCCCTCTGAATCTATTAAAAATTGACTTTGACAAAAGTGACACTCTATACGAAAAAAATCAACCTGAAATTGATTTGAAATAGAATGGACTATATAAATAGTGGCCAACAGATATCCATAGAACGACACATGACATGATAGAGATATCAACTTATGGTCTTCCAATTGGCATTATGCACATAGGATTTTCATTCCTTCCCATACTCAAAACCTTCTTTACTTCATTATCATCAAAAGCGCCGATGATAACTGTCCCAAGATTTAAGGATACCGATTGCAGGTAAATATTTTGCGCAACATGACCAACCTCAATATATATGTATCGAGTCCCCCTCATCCTGTACTTGGCAGTGGTACGCTCATTTACAGCGGAAATGACAATATTTACCGCTCCCCTTTTTATACAATCCTGCCCAAGAGCAGCCTTTGACAGTCTATCTCTCATATCCCCAGCTATGGTTAACCTCAATTCATGTTTATTGGGATTATAGTAATAAATGCCATCTTTTAGGTTCAACACATTACCAACAACAATATATATACCGAGTGGATAAGTAGCGCCAGCAGAGGGCGCTGTTCTTAGACCCCTTTTATCTGTAATCCCCTGGGCGGACCATAGAAGCTGAGAAACTTCAGATAACCGCAAAGGTTCATCTTTATAATCCCTGATCGACCTTCGTAACAATAAGGCCTTTTCAATAGATGTTTTGCTTGAATAACTCGGTTTTGGCAGCTTAATTACCTTCGATTTCTTTTGTGAAAATATTTTGTCCATCGAATTTGGTGGTTGAAAGAGCAAATACAATATCAATCCAAGAATAATAATAGTTATTAAAAGGGGAAATGAATATTTTCTACCTCTTATCTTTACATTTCCTTGAACCATATTGTTTAATTGATTCGGTTATTCTACTATTATCATCTTCATAAATATTGTAGAATGATTATTGAAGACAAATGAAGCGTTTTTATACATTATTACCCAATCTGCTATTGAGGAAGAGGACTTTTTTCTATTGAAAAGATAATTTAGAGGAAGTTAGAAAAAAACACAAGGAAAATTTGAAAATGCAACTGACTAATAAGTTACTTCCCATAAGTGTATGCTAAGGAGCGGTCACTGAGGATGCAGGTATCTCATAATGCAGGAATGGCAGTGAGGGCAACTGTCTTTGCTTTCCATTCCTTTAGCTGTCTATCTTCACGCTTCAGAGGGAACATATAAAAAAGTAGGTCCTAAAAAAATTCAAGCCTTACATGAAAATTTCAGGGATTATCCTGAAGGAATGATATTATTGTATTCCCCTAATATTTTTATTACCTAAATATTATTTCTATGGTATATTTTATGGTTGTAATATCGAAAATATACTGCGTCTGTTATTGATTATTATCCTTAATTATTTGTGCAGTTTGTTCAATAATAGTCATATATTAATAGAGAATGAAAATTCGTCAAGATGCGGAATAAACGGAATAAACTAACCGAAATATATAGTGAGTATTATCCAGTTGTTTTTAGCGCAATTTATACAAAGGTTGGGAACAGGGAAGACGCAAATGATATATGCCAGGAGATTTTCATCAGATTGTACGAGAGTTTGGAAAATGTGGATAATATCAGGAGATGGCTGTTCTCAGCCCCCAAGCTGGTGGTGCTGGAGTCGCCTTGCTGATTGCGGATAGACTTTATAGAAGTAGTGTAGATATAAAAAATATAAATGAAACCATAATTATGGATGATGATAGGGAGAAACCCTCAAGAATGGATATCCATATAAAGATGAGACCTGAAGATGTGGGGGCAAGGGTAAAAGAGAGTAAGGAACTAGTTAAATACAGGATTAGTGTATGCCCTTTCACCGAAGAAAATGTTGAAGCTAAGATTGCTATAAGGGCAGCAGAGAGGATAACATCTAAATATGCGATCCTGAAGGGTAAAAACAGCATTATTAATCTTGACTCAAAAAACAGGACTGTGAATGTAAATCTAATCTTAACCGGATCTGTTGACAGGCTTGGCAATATATATATGATATCCGTAAAGGTCGTTAATGTTGAGGATGGCAAGGCTTTCTTTATTGGCTCTGAGAATGTTGATTCAATGAGCGAGATTGATGCTGTCTGCGACAGGATTGCAGAGAGAATAGTCAGGAGAATAGAGCAAATGACGAAGGTTTCATTATTATTCATCTTCAATTTGCCACAGAGATCACAGAGATTTATACTATTCTTTTCTCTTTTTATATTCAACCGATAAACTATACTTTTGGCTTGCCCCTTCTTTCTGTGCGCATTGCTACACTATCTTCATCTTTAATGTTGAGAAGAAGCCCAAAGCCCATGATTGCTCCAAAGGATTATCCCATAAGGAAAAAATCATTTTGCCTCTGCCCGAATGATTATCGCCTCAGGCAAAATCCCTTTCCACCATTCAGGGAAGAAATCGCCGATTGAGAAGCTGAGATAGTCGCTGTGCTGTTTAGCGCTGGTATGAACGCCAATGGGAATTTCCGAAATCAAGAGTATATTAGACAGTGCCGCCAAAGAAGTCTGGCAGGGTTAAAGTCCTTTCTGCATATTACACTACCGGCAATCCTTATATTAAGATGAAAAAAAGATCGAGAATACATGATTAAGCGCATATACTCGAATGATGTCAAAAGACAAACATAAAAATCCGTCCAAACAACAAGGAGGTGAGCATTTATTGCTCACCTCCTGTTTATAAAGTAGCTAAACCTTATAACGTTAACTTTCTATTACAGAAAAACTGCCTTAAGTTAATATAATCTTTCCTCTTAAAAATGAACACCATTTGTAAGTGTTACCCAATCATCAGGAGCATCATTCTGATCATAATCAGCATCCCCCTCAAGAGCGCCATCCCCATCTCCATCCACATGGGCACCTGAACAGGTAACCCCGCTTCTGATTGTTATAGTTTGGATCGCATCTTCAGAATAATCCATTGTTGAGATAAGAACTCTGACAAGTTCAGTGTCACCATCAAGGTAATAGGGGGATACTGTCACACTGAGCTCTTTACTAGGAGCATCATTATCTTTAACAATAAAGTTGGCTGCAGTCAACGTTGCTTCATCCAGGGCAACTGAAAATTGAATCTGAATCATCCTGTCGGTTCCACCAGTATAACCTGGGAGAATAGTCGCTGTCTGGTCGCTGGCTCCCACAAGAGTAGGTATTGTGAGTGTGCTATTCTGCATCATAAATTCCAAAGTGTAACTGCTTCTATTACCCTTAGCAAGATCATAGTCATCGATCATATAATAGTCATCTAAAGTCGCAAGTGTTGTTGCTCCATCAGGATATAATCTATTCACATCTGTTATATCAACAGCAGCACCAGTGGAACTAAAGGTTACAGTGTATTCTGTATTCTCAGTGAGTCCAGTAACACCAAAAGAGACATCCCCCCCTACTGCAAGGTTGTCAGTTAAGGTCCCAATAGTCCCGCCACCGCTTACAGAAAAGTTGCTTGCAGTTATTGTGCTGGGATCCATCTCAAGAGTATTAAACTGAGCCGTTACAGTGACTGATGTTGCAGACAGGTTCACCTGTGAGAGTGTTACTGTTGCAGGTCGCCAAGAAGGAGCATCTGTCCAGGCAGCTCCGATATCCTCTCTATAGTCAGCTACTATATCGGTAAAGGGATATGTAGCCCCGAAATGTGTAACAAGGCCTGCAATGCCGTTGCCCGAAAGGTCTGTTACTGTGCTCTCCACCACTGCCTCAAGCTCAACCGCTGTATAGTCTGTTGATGAACTCCATTCAACATATACAGTCATTCCATCTTCTGAGATAGTAACAGTCTGTCCAGATATTACAGCAGGTGTGCTGGAAACATCCCTCACATAAACGCTGCTTGAAGTTATTGTGTTCCTACTCATAACCTCACTAAAGGTTACCACACATCTGTGATTGTAAGGTGCGACAGCAGTATCCACAAGCCCATCACTTGAATAGGTCACCAAAGCTGGTGTAGTAAATGCATTTACCTGAGGAAGGGTCTTATCCGTAACACCACTTGCACTCGGTGGGGCTATATTATTACTCATCTTAGAATCATCCAAAATGCAACCTGCTAAAAAAAGAGATAATGCAACTAATGCTAAAAAAACAAGATACTTTTTCTTAAAATCTCTCATAAAGTAATCCCTCCTTTTTATTTAAAATATGTAAGTGGCAGAGATATCCCAGGCCATATCTTCTATTTCGAAATAATTAGTACCATGAGATGTCATTACAACATCAATCTGTACAGTGTTCTGAATGGCATATCCTAATCCAAGGTAATAATAATTATGCTGTTCATAAGTTTTACTGTAATCTCTATCACCCCTCGACTCAGTATTAAAAGAATATGAACCTATGGTTTGAGTTCCACTCGTATTAGCATTTAACAAACCATCATTATCAGTCTCATTTCCTGGAATATCATCACGATCCTCGTCTCTGTACAAATCGCTTATGTTAGTTCTTTCCCATTTCGTTTCTACTGTTGTAATAGTAGTTACATGAATTGCACCTAACCTCCAGCACAATGTTGGGGTAGCTTGATATTCAAGACCAATAGGGATACTTATGCTTTGTGTTTTTTCAGCTACAGTGTAGTCATCTGTATAATATCCAGTATCTGTACGTGTTAGATCTGTTGGATCATCTACTCCGTCCCCATCATCAGACCGAGCTACCTCCTGAAAGGTACTTGTCCTACTGAATTCATCTTCAGACATAGTAAGACTGAAGGCAAGACCAAAACCGATAAGTAGATTTTCCTTCTGCTTTCTCATCAGCAATCCAACATCAAATTGATTGCGAACTAAACCATCTCCTTCGTATTTTTCAGTTCCAGTAGCGATATTCCAGGATTCATAAGTGCTTAAGGTCGGGAATATCGTAGAGGAACTATCTCTATAAATTGTGGTTCGATCCTCATATACACTGATACCGCCTGATATCCAAGAGAAGTAGGGTGTAGCTGACCACTCGAAAAGCTCCTTTCTAGCCTGCACCGTCAGGCCATACTGCATCGCTTTACTCTCAATCTCATCTGAGATAAGATTGTCACCATCTCTAGAATATGTAGATGTAGTAATCTCATTGCCTGTATCTGTCAAAACCGTTGTTCCTGAATTATTTTCTTTGTGCTCATAAAGGAGGTAATTTAAATGCCCCTCAACTTCAATCTCTTCAATGGCATCGCCTATCGGTATAATAAGACCCAATGTTAGCAGATAATTAGTAGGCTCAATAGTAGTTTTATTGTCAAATAATGCATTTATAGTACCACTGATATGGCCATCTGAAAGACGCTCAACTGCATAATTATAGCCGCCCTTATCTGTTGTTTCACCAGTACTACCACCACTGAGATCGTCTGTGTGACGCTCTAAAGAGATACCAAAAGTTAAATCTTCTAATTGAAGACCACCTACTGCAACCTTAGCATTTATATGATTATCAGTAGTATATTTTTCTTCTTCTGCATACAACCTTTCTCTTGTTTCATAGTAGTCACCGGGACCAGTGAGGTACACATCGCTTCCTTCTAATGTTCCAGAACCAATCAAAGAGACATTGGTATTACTAATACTGGGATTGTATGATATACTCTGAGGTGTTGTTTGGTATCCCAGTTCAACATAGCCGCCAATTCCAAATGAATTAGGTGTGCCAATACCACCCAATAATAACCTACCGTCAGTGTTAAGTCCATCCATTGTGGTATAGAGATTGTTCCTTTCTTTAGTAATTGAACCATGAAACTCAAGATAATCGAGTTTAGCTCCAACATAAGCAGGATTCTCAGATAACCTGTCATATTCAGCTTTGAAGAAGCCTGCTGTTGCCTCACTCCTGTAGGATTCAGCCCTTGGTATACTGTAAAGAGGACCGCTTAAAAAAACAAGCCCTATGATTATAACAAAAACTGATGAAATATACTTATTCATTTATAAAACCTCCAAAATATAAATTTAAAGTTAAAGCTTATAGATGCTAACTATGCAACAACATCTATCTAATTCTCAACAAAATATACATTTAATTATTTTCATACAATGTTTAATAATTACATATTAAATCATATATCACCCCCTTTTTTCATACATACTTAAACACATCAATAAGGATATGATTATCCTTAATCCCCCTTTTGCATGATAGATTGTGAATTACTTTTCGGTATATTTGGCGGGAAAAATTATCCAGCATTATTACAATTGAAATTAGGCTGATATAATATTGCATTTTGCATTTGGCAAGCATATATATTAATGATGTTACAATCAAAAATTTAATACTCTATTCGCTATCGCAAATCAACAACTAGCAATGCAAATGAGACATATTTTAATAAAACAACAAATTAGAATATCATTTCTCTATATTTAAAACTGTCAAGCCTTTTTATAAAAAAAATGAACTCCCCAAAAACTTCGATATTATGCCGATTTTTCAACCAATTCGAGTCCAAGTTCACTAACTTTCAGTTTTAAATACTTAAATTACGTCAAATGACGTAATTTATATTACATTAAGAATTATCCTACTTATGATGTACTATGAATGTTGCATGATGGAATCCGGAAACAGCGTTAGCGCATGAAGCATATGATTTACTCAAATCCCTCAAACTCACTAAAAAGGACACCATATATTTAACACCCGATGACTTGAAAAAAGGGAAACGAGGTAAAAAGACAGATGCCATTGGCTGGGTCTACGATCCGCTGATCAAAAAATCAACATGGGGTCATCAATATGTCAAAGCTAACTTATGAGTTAGAGACATTACTATTCCATTTGGTATAAGATTATATGTAAAAGATAAAGATTGTGAAGAACTCAACATTGAATTTAAAAATTAATAGAACCTGCGGCTGAGTAAATTCAATCATTTACAGCGCCAGAGGGAATTCCGGTTATAGTTTTTTTTTGATTCTTATTATCTGTGTCCCACTGTAGTAAAATATGCCGCGAGAAAAGTTTTCCATTCGTATCAGTCTTAAAGTCCAACAGGAATATCAAAAAGAGAGGGAAAAAGTTGAAATCAGGTTCTTATGGTTCATATTGTTCCAAGACATGAAAAAAATTACGTATATACGTATAAATGAAGGTTCCCAAAGAAAACAGAGTCGCGGTTTTAAAATATGTTAATGCAGGTTGGCTTGAGGTGAGTAGATTGGGAACTGTTCACATAATTTATTCCAAAAATTCTGAGAAAACTATACTCTGTCTAGTGACTGATCATCCGGAATTGAAAGCATCAGATATAATCGAATCATATGATGCACGCTGGAATATAGAAGTATTTTTAAAGATGCTAAACACCTTTTGGGGTTCAGGCGTTATCAAAATCGTTCATATAAGGCTGTAGTTACACACCTGCACCTTGTTTGTTTTGCCTATGCCCTACTGACCCACATCGCAATAAACGGCACATGTGAAAAAGTAATAAAAAATAAGGCTGATACATCAATTAGGGATCTTCAGAATATTCTGCAATGCATCGTGTGGAATGATACAACAAAATATTTAAAAAAGTTGCCAAATCAAAATTCAGTTTTAAAAGAACTATCTCGATTGATTGTTGCTGCATGAAAAGTCAGTCAAGTTGAGTAATTTATATCGAGATTAAAAAGTATATTTCTTTTTGATTCATCCTCATAAATAAAACAGCATGTGAAAGTGTTTGGCTGCAGATCAATACTAATATATTTCATAAATCCTTCGAAAATTACAAAAATTACTTTCAAAATAATCTTGAATTGATATTATGCATCATACGTCTATCCGGATTTGGCATCTATCACAAATAGATACACCTTCGAGACTAATACGAAGGATGATCGAGGGAAGCTATAACGGGATCAATCAATTGCACCAGGTTCGATGGCGGCCATTTTTTCAAAATTTCAAGTAAGCTAATAATAAATATAACCTCCTTCGTATAAATTGCAGAAAAAAATTAATGATAAGTCGTTTATTATAATATCACTGCACGAAATAACATGTACATCTTTTTAATACCGACCATCCGTAGCCGGATGCAAAATAACTTGGCAGACAAACTATGGGAATTGCTGAAGATCTTATAATTATAATAGTAGTGGGTTTAACTGCTGGTTTAATTGCCAATAAACTCATGATACCTCCAATTATTGGATATATTCTTGCAGGTATCGCGATTGGTCCGTATACGGGTGGACTCACAGTTTCAGATATTCCTCGTATTGAATTACTGGCAGAAATTGGTGTCGCATTACTTTTATTTTCAATAGGTCTCGATTTTTCATTCAAAGAATTAAAATCTGTGAAAGCTATATCATTGATAGGAACCCCCATACAGATTTTATTATTAATTGCTTTTGGTTATGGTATTGGCTTTTATATGCAATTACCTTTGAAAAACTCAATCGTTTTAGGAATGGTCATATCCCTATCAAGTACAATGGTTGTCCTTAAAACACTTATGAGTCGTGGTTTGATCGGAACTTTGTCCAGCAAAGTAATGATAGGTATATTAATTGTTCAAGACCTGGCTGCTATACCTCTTATGCTGATAATACCCAATTTACAGTCATTAGAAAACAATATTATCCAGCTTATTCTAATTCTGTTCAAAGCGATATTAATTCTAATTGCCATTATCTTTATAAGTATAAGAATAATTCCCCGTTTTTTAAAAATTGTAGTTAAATTAAATTCGAGAGAACTGTTTTTAATTACTATTACAGCGATTGGACTTGGAGTGGGTTATCTGACTCATTTGCTTGGACTTTCACTTGCATTTGGCGCATTTATCGCTGGCTTGGTAATTAATGAATCAGACTATAGCCATCAGGCATTAAATGATATTATTCCTTTACGAGATATTTTTGGTCTTGTCTTTTTTAGTTCCATTGGCATGTTGGTAAATCCCGTTTATATTTACAAAAACTTGTCACTTGTTTTTCTTCTTGTGCTATTAATTATATTGAGTAAGGTTTTTATCTTTTCAAGCTTAAGTATTGTTTTTAAATATTATAATATTATACCGCTAGCTTTAGGTTTTGGTCTTGCTCAAGTGGGTGAATTTTCATTTGTTCTTGCGCGCACAGCTTTAAAGAGTAATATCATAGATACTGATTTCTATACATTAATTCTTTCTGTATCAATTATTACCATGATCATTTCACCATTCTTATCTTTACTCGCCTCCCCGCTATATTCATTAAAAAGAAAATTTTTAAAACATGAAGAATTCCAAACCATAAATTTACCCTATGATGGATTAAATAATCACATTGTTATTGCCGGTGGTGGTCGCGTTGGTTATCAAATAGCCACAGTATTTCATAAACTCGAGTATCCATTTGTTATAATAGAACAGGATTTTAGACGATTTGAAAATTCAAAAAAAGCCGGCTTCCCTATTATATATGGTGACGCCAGCCAGGAAACAGTGTTGCTGGCATCAAATTTAAATAGAGCACGATTAATTATTATAACAATCCCTTTAATTTCTACAGCAAAAGAAATAGTCAATTTTGCCATGAGGGTTAATAGACATATTAAAATAATAGCACGAGCTGATGAACTATCCTGTGTAAAAGAATTATTCAAAATGAAAATATTTGAAGTGGTTCAACCGGAATTTGAAGCAAGTCTTGAAATTGTTAGACAGTCACTTGTGGTTCTTGATGTTCCACTTAAGAATATTTATAGCTTTACAGATTCAATCAGACAGGAGAACTACACCAATATAAAAATAGATAAATTAGATCACTCTATTTTATCAGAGATAAAGAAAACACCTTTTTTCCTTGAGCTGAACTGGATAGAAGTTACAAAGACCAGTCTATTGATTGGAAAATCGATTAAGGAATTAGAAATACGCAGCAGAACTGGTATTTCTATTGTTGGTATTCTCAGAAAGGGTAAATTAATACCAAATCCTGATGTAAATTTTATTTTTGAAGAAAATGATTATATGGCGATTATTGGTCTACCGGAAAATATCGCACTATTTGAAAATACAATGATACAATAATTCCATCAATTTGTTTATAGTGGTTAAAATGAGACAAGGAATTATTTTTTCTTCGATTTTATTTCTACTCATTTGTACTTCAGCACAAGTTATTTCTCAGTCAAAGTGTATTGCCAATAAAGAAACAGTTTATGTTCCTGTATACTCGTTAACGTATTGCTATCATGCTGTATAATTTCGACTAACGTGGATGTGGGGATGATTTTCTTTTAAGTTAATATTTACTTTACATATAAATATTTATTGTTAATAATGATCTTGGAGACACCACCTAATTCCCAAATTATCCTTGAATTGCTATACCACTTTCTTCTAAACTACCTTTCAATTGAAATGCTTTTTTTTGGAAAGCATGTATAATGCTTTTCCATATAAATAAAATCATAAGGGTGTATTCTCTTATTAGTAACATTAACTAATTTCAAGGGAGGTTTGGGAATGGATGAATTGATGGATAGAAGGATAAAGGAGTTAAGAGATGTAAAGGAAAAGGTTGAGGAAGGCTTGAAAGATAAGATCGAAAAGGTTCATGAAAAGGGAAAACTTTCCGCTAGAGAGAGGGTGGACAGATTGCTGGATTCAGGGAGTTTTGTAGAATTTAATCCTTTAATCGGTCATCTTGATAATGAGCCAGGGGATGGGTGTATATCCGGTTATGGCACGATAAATGGTCAAGTTGTATGTTTTTACTGTCAGGATCCAACAGTTAAAGGAGGGTCCATAGGCATGGTTCATGGATTTAAGATGTATATGGCAGTTGAAAAAGCGATGGAAATGAGGGTGCCCTTTATTGGTCTTAATGATTCGCCAGGAGCGAGAATGCCAAAGCTGGATGAGGGTGCAATTAGCGCTTTAATAAGCGCTAGGGTTATAGGTGAAAAACATGGGGGATCAATATTTCTGCCAAATACCTATGCATCCGGATCTGTTCCACAGATAACCGGCATTTTTGGCAACTGTGCAGGGATATCTGTTTATTCTCCCGCGCTGACTGATTTCATCTTTATGACAGAAAAGAGCAACATGTATATAACAGGTCCGCGGATGGTGAAATCGGTTATGCATGAGGATATTACAGGTGATGAATTGGGTGGAGCCAAGATCCATTGTCAAAAGAGCGGTGTTGCTGATGGAAGGTATAAAACAGAAGATGAATTGTTTGAAGGAATAAGGGAGCTAATAGGCTATTTACCTCCAAGTTGTGATGTGCCCCCACCGCGAGTTGATACTGGAGATGATCCTAACAGGCTGGATGATATTTTAGCTGATATAGTACCTTCCGACTCTACCAAGGTTTTTAATATGCATAAGGTAATCGAGGTAATTTTAGATAATGGCAAATTCTTTCCAATAAAGCATGAATTTGCACGGGAGATGATCACAGGATTCGGGCGTCTTGATGGGTATACAGTTGGGGTAGTTGCCAACAATTCAATGTCTATGGCTGGGAGCATGACAGTAAATGGCTCTGATAAACAATGCAGGTTTATAAGATTTTGCGATTGTTTTAATATTCCGATGGTATTTTTGTTAGATACATCAGCCTACTGTCCGGGAAGCGCTCAGGAGCATGCCGGGATTATCCGTCATGGGGCAAAAGTGCTATATGCTCTGTGTGAGTGTTCTGTGCCCCGTATATCTGTTGTAATAAGAAAGGCCTATGGCGGCGGGAATTTAGGTATGGGCACAATTCCAGGAATGAATACAGATATGGTCTTTCAATGGCCAATCGCAGAGGCCGGTGTGCTGGGTCCCAAACAGGCAGTGGACCTGTTTTATGTAAAGGATATAATGAATTCCGATAATCCTGAACAAACTAGGGAAGAAAAACTTGCTGAGTATCAGAAACTTGCCGGCAATCCTATCCGTGGTGCATCAGATAATGCATATCTTAATAATTTGATTGAGCCAAGAGAGACAAGGCGTACTCTAATAAAGGCTTTCAAGCTGTTATCCACAAAAAAGGTAGACAGGAGGCTGCCTAAAAAACATGGCAATATTCCCATGTAATCAATTAGTATCTGGAACTTTCTCTATTCCTTGATCATTGCTTCGCGTTATATTTATTGATTTCAGGCAAATTGCTCAGTTGTGGCGCGAAGCAATGCTGAGCAGTATGGTTATAGACAAAGATGGACCCTCCTTATTAGTCTCCTGTTCAATAGAGATGATTCTCTGATACATCTCACACTTAATCTTTATTTATTATATATTCACTCTTGGAACGCTTGTTCTAATAATGTTCCGATCAAGAGCCTAGTCTGACTTCTAATAAATTTGAATAAATCATTCATTCTGTAAAATGGATTATTCAAATTTTACAGGAATAATGAATCAGTCTAATCTATTATGAAATCTGATAGAGGTTTGAGTAAATCATCTCTTAATAATACAAATTCTGTAACTTTTTGCATTGATACAATATTTTTGTAACTCCATTATTGGTATATTATCAAAATTAAGATAAAATTGTTTCTTTACACCTTAAAGTATTATTCTATGCACATAAATAATTAACTGTTGACAATTAACAATTGATAATCGATTATTAATTACTGCAATAAGTTTTGAAATATAATAATTAGACACAATTTTAACTCGTTTTCGTCATTAGTTATTTCATGAATTATAAAGATATAAAGAATATATTAACAGATGATACAATTAGAGCTTTTGAGGGTGATATTGGTTTTATAAAATTTGAAATGAAAAAAGTTTATGGTCCATTTTATAGAATTGATTTCGGTGACATTGCAAAAGAAATGATAAATCAAAAATTAGAAAAAAAGGAGAATGATTTATTCATCGAAAAGCTCATTAAATCAAAAAAAACATTAAAACCAAATTCAGAACATCTTATAAAATCTAGATGTAAATCTTTAGAAAATATTGCAAATTCAAGTCAAGAACCACAAAAATCATTAGCATTAAGTTTTTTAAAAACATATAAAGATATAATTGAAATGGACCCAAAATATAATTTGTTATATCAATTTAAAATTATATTCTCAAATCAGAAAGATGATGAAATTGATACTATTTGGGAAAATAGATCACATGGGCGTTGGTGTGGAATTGAAAAACCAAAAAATTTAATTGATGCTCACCAAAAATATTTTATACCACAATATATTACTCCGATCAAGGAAGATGATAAAAAATTATATCTTTTCAAATTTGATTTCAAGTTAACAAAAGATAAATACATTGGGGCAGGACTTTTCTTCGGAAAGACTTATCGGGGTAATGCTTTGCAGTTTAAATATAATAACTATGCAATTAATTGTATTGAAAATTTACAATGCCTAGGAATAATAAATGAAGAAAAAATATTTTCTGTCTGAAACGATATAGGGAGTTGAAACAGGTCAAACCTCGCATATGTGAAATGGACTTAGGAAAAGCTCACTTTACATACACTATAAACGTTACTTATTTAAGAAATATTATGAACCAAAAGAATATAAGAAACTTTTCAATAATAGCTCACATTGATCACGGTAAATCCACACTGGCAGACCGCATCATAGAAAAATGTCGTTTAGTTGACCCAGGGAAGCATCTGGAACAACTCCTCGACACGATGGATATAGAGAGGGAAAGAGGGATAACAATAAAATCAAATGCCATTACTCTTGATTATAAGGCTGAGGATGGCGGGGAGTATATCCTCAATCTTATTGACACTCCCGGACATGTGGATTTCACATACGAGGTTTCAAGAGCGTTAGCCGCCTGCGATGGAGCGCTATTGCTGATAGATTCAACACAGGGGGTTGAGGCACAGACCATAGCCAATCTATACCTTGCTCTTGAAAATGATCTTGAGATAATTCCTGTTATAACCAAGATTGATATGCCAAATGCAGATATAGAGAGGGTATTGGCCAGCATCAAGGATAGTCTTGATCTTAAGCCTGAGAATGCAGTTCCGACCTCCGCGCTTAAGGTATTGGGCATTGATGATCTACTAGAGAGCATAATTAAAATTATTCCACCTCCGGAAGGTGATCCCCAAAAACCGCTAAAGGCGCTTATCTTTGATTCATTCTTTGATCGTTATGTGGGGGCTATTATTATGGTGAGAATATTCGATGGTTGTATAAAAAAGGATGATGAAATTACATTATACTCGACTGGAAAACAGTATCGTGTTTCTGAGGTTGGGGTTTTTCGGTTAGAAAGGGAACGGAGGGATTTACTTAAATCTGGAGACGTCGGCTATATTATTGCTGGTATCAAAACAGTTGTTGATACTAAAATCGGAGACACAGTAACCCATACCAACTGTCCTACAGAAGTGCCATTAAAGGGATTCAAGGAGGTGAAACCCTTTGTTTTTTCAGGTCTCTATCCCATGTACAGTGATGACTATGAAGTTTTGACTGATGCGCTATTTAAACTTCAATTGAATGATGCTGCGCTTATTTTTGAGCCAGACAACTCCTATGCCCTGGGTTTCGGTTTTAGATGCGGATATTTAGGTCTATTGCATATGGAGATAGTTCAAGAAAGACTTGAACGGGAATATGGTCTTCCTCTTGTTACTACAGCCCCAAGCGTGGAGTACAAGATCTTCACACGCAATGGAGAAATCCTGACAATTGACAATCCAGTAAAAATGCCTTCACCCGGCATAATTGAAAAAATTGAAGAACCCTATGTTGAAGCAAGCATCATCACTCCTACTGAGTTTGTGGGCAATATAATGGCTTTAGTGACAAACTGCAGAGGAATCCATAAAAATATGGAATACATAAACACCAACCGCGTTCACTTGCTTTATGATATGCCACTATCTGAAATTGTATTCAATTTTTATGACAAGCTTAAATCATGCTCTCGCGGATATGCCTCATTTGACTATGAATTCAAGGATTTCCGACCATCTGACATGACAAGGGTGGACATCCTGGTTAATGGTGAGCAGGTAGACGCCCTCTCCTTTATTGTTCATAAGGATAAAGCCTACTCGCGAGGAAAGGATATTATTGAAAAGCTTAAGGAGATAATTCCCAGACATCAATTCAAAATACCACTTCAGGCGGCAATTGGATCAAAGATAATATCGAGGGAGGATATAAGCGCTCTTCGTAAAAACGTAACAGCTAAGTGTTATGGTGGAGATATAACCAGGAAAAGAAAGCTATTAGAAAAACAGAAAAAGGGTAAAAAGAGATTGAAGATAATCGGATCAGTCGAGATTCCACAGGAGGCTTTTCTGACTGCATTAAAGATCGAATAGTCCCATTCTCCAATTCAATATTCATCTATCATTCATATTTCTTTAAACAAATCTGATTTCTACCCTTCATCTTTGCTTCATAAAGGGCCTTATCAGCCAGGCTAACCAGCTCCGTACTGTCATTACAGGATGTTTTCTCATCCAAAATAGCAACACCCAGTGTGGAAGTGATACATGCCTCATCTATTTGGGATAGCCTAATGGCTTCAACCTTTTTACGCAGCCTTTCAGAAACAATTAGTGTCTCCCTTTCCCCACAATAGGGTAAAACAAGAATAAATTCATCACCGCCATATCTACCAGCAATATCATACTTTCTTAATTCCTCTTTCAGGGAATCATACTCCTCTTGTGCAAATTTACCTTTAATTTCACTACCCAACAATCCTGCCTTAAAAATCATGGATACCTTGATAAGAATTTCATCGCCAGCTTGATGGCCGTAATTATCATTAAATTCTTTAAAATAATCTATATCAATCATTACAACACTCATCGGGAATTTGTGACGTTGCGACTCATTAAAGGTTTCCCTCAGCCTCTCATGAACCGCGCTATGGTTCAATAAACCCGTTAAACTGTCTCGCTGTGCAAATTCATAAAAAAATCGACTCTTCTCTTCCAACTCTTTGTTTAGCGCTTGAAGTTGCTCAGTCCTATCTTTAACCTTTTTTTCAAGATTCGAATATAGACTGGCGTTTTCGATTGATATAGCAGCCTGGGAGATGAATACGCCTAAAAGCTCAATGTCATTTTCATCAAAGACAGATTTCGATAAACGATTGTCTAAATAAAAAACCCCTATTCTCTTGTCACGATGGTTAATGGGCATACATAGAATTGATCTTAAATCTTTTGATTCCAAATCCCTATATTTAGTAAAAGAATCATCCTCCATTGCATCTTGAGTCATTATAATTTGGCCTTTATTATAGACATCATCAACAATTTCCTTAGAGTATAACAACTCATCTGATTCTATCTTCCCTTGTTCCACACTTTTAGATGCTCGTAACTCCAGATAATTGCTCTCTTCATCATAAATGAACAGAAAGCCTCTCATCGCGCCAGCAACTTCAATTGCATTAGCAACAATACTCTCTAATAATTCCTTGATGTTTAGGATTGAACTTATCTGCTGACTTACAGTTATAATTGATGACAATCTTCTTTTATCAAGAAATCTATCCTTATAGGAATCCTCACCATCTGTAATACCGAGAAGATTAGAAATCCGTTGTAAATATATCTTGGAATCTATTTCCTTAAATAGGGTATAAGCCTTTTGCCAATTTGTCCTTGCAGACTCAGGATTGCCTTTATTATTAAAATATAATCCATACTCATAATAATTTTTTGCCAATTCATAACGCCTTCCAAGTCGTTTCTCATGATCTATTGCTTGTATAAATAGCGCCTCTGCTTTTCTGTTTTTGCCAATTAAGGCATAATACTTACCGTATACTCTCAGAGCAATCCCATAATGATTCGGCCATCTTCTGGTTTTTAGTAAACTTCCTTTGCATATCTTTTTTATCCTTCTTAAGTATGATTTCCTTTGACCTGATGTAATTCCCTCATTACTCAAATAATCAGCAATAGTAATCTCCGCCAAATATGTATATAAAGAAATGGTATACTCCCTAGGTAGATTATTCCTTTTATAAATCTCCTTTGCTTCTTTTACATGCTTAAAAGCTGTTTTTATATCCCCTTTTTCTAAAAACAGGTCACATAGGGATATTTTTGCTCTGCAATATACCACCCATAATTCTTTATCAAAACTGTGATTACAGCATCTAATTCCCCATCTTTCACTCTCTTCATAATCACCCTTTTTAAAATATAACTCAGAATTGATCCATCGGATAAAACATATTTGAAAATCATCATTTGACTTTTCTATAATCTCGATATATTGATCAATTAATGCTGTAGCTCGATCAATATCACAAAGATAAATATAATTACTGATCAGACAATTAATTGACATCACGATTTCTCGGCTATCGCCCATTATCTCAAATTTAGTTATACTCTTATTGAAGCAATCAATACTCTTTATGTATTCACCCATCCATTGATAACAAAATCCCATAAACTGAAGAGACTGTGCAATACCCCACTGATCGCTTAATTCTTCCTTGAGTTTAAGACTTCTTACATTGTACTCTATAGATCTTTTAAATAAGCCTATTACCATGCATAGGCTAGCAAAGCCTCCCATACTTAACCCAAGTTCCTTGGATTTCCCTATTCTGCTCATAGATACATTAAGCATTCTTAAGATAGATCTGACAAATTTTAAAACATCATTAAGAGCATATGACCAATTTAAAGAATGATAAATATTTATTATTAGTCTATCCCTCTCGAGTTGAGGATTCTCTTTATTGCGATTATATAATCCTGGGAACAGACTAAAGAATAGATGTATTAAAAATTCTTTTATAATACTAACAATTACCAGAAATGTGTTCACTGGCAAATATTCATCTAATAACCGTAATCCCTCTCTCCCAAATTCTTCACACTCTTTCGAATTACCCTTTTTAAAATAGGCCCTGTTAATTTGATTATAAATATTGGCCTTACTATTTGGAGTATCCGTATATGGAAGTAACCTATTAAAGATCTCTATCGCTTCATCATAATTACCAATCGTAGAAAAGACCTCACCCAAATTGTTACTAGTCTCTACCCATTCATTGATGCCATCCTGGCATTTTTCTTCTAATAATTTTAACGCTAATCTATAATATCTTATTGCTTCTTCATTAGCATACCTCTCTTTCGCAATATTACCTGCAGGAATTAGATATTTGAGCGATTTATCATGCTCCTCAGCCTCAGTATAATGACGCGCTAAAGAAAATATTACATCATCATTTCTACCTTGAACCTCTAATGCTTGTGCAATTTTAAGATGAATCATCCTTTCCCTTTCTGTACTTAACTCATGACAAAAGGCATCACGTACCCTGTCATGAACAAAGAGCAACTTCCTCTGATCAAAGGGGCTCTTCTCCAATAATTGTAAATCTATAGCCTTATCAATAATAGTTAAAATTCTCTCCTGATTAATCTCACTAAGTTTAAATAATAAATCGATATCAAATTTTGAACCAATAATTGCGCCATATGCTATTAAATCCCTCTCCTCCTCTCCCAATAACTTGATCCTCTTTAAAACTATCTCAATTACTGAGTCAGGAACTTCAATCATTTCAATCTTGTCATTATCAATTGTCCAATCTGTAATTCCACGGATTATAACTTCCTCGTCCAATAATTGTCTTAATAATTCAATGCCAAAAAAAGGATTTCCTTTACTCTTCTCAAAAATATAATCAATCACTTCATGTGGAAGATCCGATCCCTTTATACCAAGAATGCTTGTCACAAGACTCTCTAATTGCAGTGAATCGAACAGGTTCACCTTTACCTTTGATATTCCATGAAAATCTTTTATAATTCTATTTAATCCGTGTTTTTCTGATATTTCATTGTCCCTGTAAGTCCCTAAAATGAGTAATGGAGATCTTTTAATCTTATCAGCAATCTCTATAAGTAATAATAAACTACTCTCATCTGCCCAATGTAAATCATCCAGAAATAATACTATTGGCGTTCCATCTATTCCTAATGAACAAAACAAATTTGATGCTACATTCATAAACCTTTCATTCTCAATGTCGCCATCCAATCTAATAATGGGTTTTACATCCCCCAGGATATTCTGCATAGATGGATTGAGATTTAGAATAATCTCCCCAAGCTCGCCTGTAACCCCTCTTATCCCATCTCTTATTTCTATCTTGATCCTATCATTTAGTTTATTATAGGAATCCAGATATTCATTCAATGCATCATGAAAGACCTGATATGGCATTTTGTTTCTTCCTGCAAAACATTTCCCTGAAATAAATATTCCACCCTTATCAAAGACCTCTCCCCTTAATTCCTCCACCAATCTAGTCTTTCCACTTCCTGCTTCTCCACCTATGAGGCAGATGCTCCCTTTAGATTCACTCGCGTTATTGTATAACTCCTTTAATAAGGTTAATTCCTTATCTCTACCAATTAACCCAGTTTGAAAACTCAATCGAAGTCTTCTATCCGCTGTGCCAAGCTCAAACCCTCTTTCGCCATACCAGACCTTGTGTATATCAACCAGTAGCCCCATGGCGCTCTGATATCGTTCATCCTGATCCTTTTTCAAAAGCTTTGATATTATTGCATCAAGCTCATGAGAAATTTTTCTATTAATCATGGAAGGAGAAGACGGCTCCATTGCAATATGCTTATGCAAGATTGTGTTCACATCATTTCCGATAAAGGGGAGTTTGCCTGTCAATAGTTGATAAAATAATACACCCAGAGAATAGAGATCGCTTCGTTCATCTATCTTCTTGTTCACTATCCCGCTTGCTTCAGGAGACATATAACTAAAGGTAGTAATTATATCCTCAGACCTCTTTATCTTTGATAATTCCTTTAGTTCCATCAACCCGAATCCAGAAATCTTAATCTGAGAAATATGCCCATTTCCTGGAATTAACCAGATGTTCTCAGGATTTAAATCCCTGTGCACTATGCCATTTTCATGAACAATCTGAAGAGCTTCGCTGATATTTGCTATTATTTCCAATGCCTTATCCTCTTCAAGCGCTTCAAAAGGATCAGTGAGCATTGCGTTTTTTATTAAATAACTATATAAGCTTATACCTTGAATGGACTCTGTTACTATAAAGGTATAGTTTACACTATCGGGAGATTCTGTATATTCATCTATATCGATAATTTTAGTGATACAGGGATGGTCAATCTTGGAAATAATTTCTATTTCCTTTTTTAATCGGATGAGGTCTTCAACTCTATATGTCGAATTTACGTGTTTTAATAATCTTATGGCAACCTCATCATTGGAGGAGACCATTGTTGCCCTCCAATAGATGCTGAGGAGGTCCTCATCGATCTTTTCAACTATTCTATAACGTTGATTTATTGTTTTGCCAGAAAGTTCCATATCACTATCATTCCAGGATTTGCATATCCTTTATAAAATACCTATATATTATAATATTGTCAAAAAATAATCATGCTTTACCTTATCCCAATATATTAATTGACAACAATATACATAGTCCTATGCTAATAGTATAAAATATACTTAATTCTTCTTCTGCTCAAAGCAACGAAGGATAGAATGAAGCTTTATCGTATTATATCTACAGTGGATAGTAATTAATTCTTCAGTAAGTAATATAAATTAAATTATTAAAATGAAGGTTGCTGTAATTCAGTTAAACTCAGGTCCAATTAAGAAAAAGAACATTGCTCAGTCTATAGATTTTATACTGAGTGCTATTAAACATAAAGCTGAATTTATTTTGCTTCCAGAGGTTTTTAATTACAGGGGAAGGATGACTAATATTGAAAATATCCATTGCATTGCTGAACCAATTCCAGGAGACTCGATTATCCCCTTTAAGGAAATAGCCAGACAGAACAAGGTATATATTCTCGCTGGTTCAATCTATGAACGTGTGAAATCGTCTAAAAAGACTTATAACACCTCAGTCCTCATAAATGACAAGGGAATAATTCAAGCAACCTATCGAAAAATTCATCTCTTCGATGCGGTAGTCAATAACAGGATTATTAAAGAATCAAATTCATTTTTAAGAGGAGAACAGCCTACCATTACTTCTATTAAAGGGATTAAAGCAGGTTTATCGATCTGTTATGATGTACGTTTTCCTGAACTATATAATAACTATTCGTCCAAAGGGGTTTCCCTATTATGCATTCCTTCCAACTTCACAAAGCAGACCGGCCAAGCTCATTGGGAAATACTCTTAAGGGCTCGCGCAATTGAAAACCTGTGCTTTGTGTTGGCTCCCAATCAAACAGGAAAGGATGAACGCGGCACCGCTGCTTATGGCAACAGCATGATTATTGATCCCTGGGGTAAAATACTATCCCGTGGATCAGGACAAAGAGAAGAGATTATCTATTCCGATATAGATATATTATCTATAAAAGAGTATAGAAAAATGATGCCAACTTTGAAACATAAGGTCTTGTTGTCATCTGTAGTCACGAAGTAGTATCAATTTTCTGCTATAAATTTGGTTATGCAGATGATAAATAATCATACCAACATATTTATCTATAGGAAAGGATCTCCTTATCTTATAATATAAACATACAAGAGGGATTCCTAAGGAATTATTCTTTAGATTTCATAATTATTGTTGAAATAATACAACTCCCAATAGCATCCCCCTCAACATTAACAGTAGTTCTAAAGGCATCCAGGAAACGATCTATTGGAAGCAAAATGGCAATCCCTTCTGCCGGCAATCCAACGGACTGGAGAACCATTACCATTGTTACCATTCCTGCGCTTGGTATTCCCGGAGCCCCAACAGCTGCAATTATGGCCATAAAAAAAACAACAATCTGTTGAACAACATTTAGATCAATTCCGACTATGTTCGCGATAAACAGAGCAGCCATAGCTTCATAAAGCGCGGTTCCATCCATATTTGCTGTAGCACCGAGAGGAAGGACAAATCCAGCTATATCCTTGTCAACTTCAAGATTCTTTTCTACACATTCCATTGTGATTGGAAGTGTGGCTGAACTTGAACTCGTTGAAAAGGCTGTTATAAGTGCCTTGCTAATTCCAGCAAACAACCTCTTTGGTCCGATGCCAGTGAATACCTTTAACAAAATTGGCAAATCTATTATGCCATGGAAAAGAGTCCCTAACAAGACAACACTTATAAATATTCCTAACTGTGATAAAACCTCGATATCCTGAATTGCTACGAGCTTTATTAGTAGAGCCATTATCCCTAAAGGCGCTATTTTCATAATCCATGTTACTAAAAGCATTACAATTTCAAACAACTCTATTAAAAGTTCTTTCACCCTATTAGCTTTCTCGCCTGAGATGATGACAGCAATGCCAAAAAAAATAGCAAATATTACTGTTGGCAAAATTTTTGCCTCAGCCATTGCCTTAATTGGATTAATAAAAAGACCTGCAATAAAGGTTTTAATAAATTCCGATAATCCCATGCTCTGGATTTCAAATGAGTCCATAGCATCTTGAAATAGCGTTATTTCTAATCCTTGTCCTGGTTTAAAAACGTTAACTATAACCAAACCAACTATAATTGAAAGGGAGGTTGTGGATAGGAAATAAATCAGAGCCAATTTCCAGATTCTATTCATCTGTGAATGTGCCTGTAAATTAGCTATCCCTACTGTGATTGATGTGAAAACCAGTGGGATAAGAATCATCTTGAGAATGCTGATAAATAGAGAGCCTATTATATCCGCAAAGTAAAGAATGCTTGAAGCACTACTTGTATCAGTCCCAATAATATTTAGAATATATCCTATGATAATTCCAATCGCTGTACCTATTAATATTTGTTTATTAAGTGAAATTGATTTTTCCAATTATAGAAATCTTAATCTTGTTTAGGCATGAAAACTATACAAAATTAAATATCAGTTATTATTTTACCAGAACCGGTCGGTTTGATTATTTTAGATTCCTGAATAGCGTCCCCATCCGGCTCACTGATAGCATTCTGAATCTGCATTATCATATTCAGGTAATAGGATTGTGTCGCAATATATTCCTTTATTAACTGATTTTCGGACACCTTCTCAACCAGATCCTGCAAGTTCTGTTTTTCCTCTACTTCTATTACACCACCCTCTTTCTCCTTTTTGCTCATCTCTTCACTAACCTTTGCATATTCTTCAAGAATGCCTTTGGCTTCATTATCTATTTCCAATTTCTTTGTAAGCTCTTCAAATCTTTGATATATTTCCGTACCTTTGATCATTAAGCCAAGCTCGTTAGCCTTTTTTAGAATTTCTTCCATCTTTTCCCCCAAATATAAATAATAACGCTACTACTAAAAACTTCTTATCCTTCACCAATAATTAGCTTGGGAAAATCCTTTTCAAGCAAATTTTATTATTAATTTAACATTTCCAAGTAACATCATTATTTATAAGTATGAATATAAACTAATAATAAAAAAGGATTTTAACTGATAATCTGAAATTAAATAATGGCAAGTAGATTAAAGGGGTGAGTTTGCAGTAGAATAAGTATAGTGATGATTGCTGTATCGACCTACATATTAATATTCACAACTTAGCAGCATCCAAAAATTTTGGTATATTCTTCTCCCATCCAAGTGGTATGAGATGCACTCCCTGGCAGATGTCCTTTAGGCCCTTTATAATATCCGTGAAGATCTCGATGCTTGCCTTCTCCTTTTGTGGAGCTTTGGCTAATTTTTGAATAATATAATCCGGCACAATACCTTGTTTTAGATGCCTGTTTATAAAATGTGCAGTAGTTGCGGTTTTCAATAAAATCACTTCAGCTATTACAGGAATGCCAAAGGATTCCACCCTTTTCATAAATTTCTGGAATTTATCCACATCAAAAACTGGCGTGCTCAGAAAATACCCTGCGCCAAGTTTAACCATCTCCTCCATCTCTTTTAACTCAAGATCAGGCACATTATTACCTACGCCAGCATCAACACCAGACCCAACGAAGAACTCTGCTCGATTTTCAATCTCCCTTCCCGCCACATCCTGCCCTTCCTTCAGGCTATCAACTACAGAGAAGAGTTTGCCAGCATCAACGTGAAAAAACATTATTTCCTGTAGGCTGTCCCCTGTAATGCGATAGTCCTCAGTAAAGGCAAGTATGTTTTTTACCCCCTGCTCATAGGCCTTAATTAAATTTGATTGAATATCCAATCTATTCTTTTCCCTACATGTCGTTTGAAGGATGGGATCAAATCTGTTCTCCTTTAATATATTGCATGTTGAAATAGAATCTGCAACTACTCCTTCAACCTCAAATTCAGGGACTGTTACTCCATCTAGCCTTCCCCTAATCTTATGGATGTTATCGTAGAGTTCTTCTATATCGCTGCCAATTGGTGGCATAATTTCAGAGGTAACCACAAATCTATTCTTTTTTAATGATTCCTGTAAGTCCATATTTCCTTTCCTCTACTTTTTATCTTTCAATTTCAATAGCACCGCGACCTCATTCTTTAGCTCAGATAAGGGAAGCGGCTTTGCAAAACAGGCGTCTGCTCCGTAATCCTTCATTTGTTTACAGCTTTCATCATTCAGATAGGCAGAAAGAACTATAATCTTAATTTCCTTAGTCTCAGGATCTGATTTTATCCTCTTACATACCTCATAACCATTGATATCCGGCATCATGACATCTAAAATTATTAGGTCTGGTTTGAAACGCTTCTCCTGGATTCCAGCCTCAAAACCGTCAGCAGCTGACACCAGTTCATAATCATATTCATCTTCCTCTAATGATTGAACAATTGTCTCTACAATAATTTTATCATCATCAACAACAAGTATCTTCTTTGTATCTTCCCCTGCAGAATATTGGGCTGCTGGCATCTGATGTTCCCTTAAAAAGCGGTCAAGTTCCTCCTTATTTATTCGCCGATGACCACCTACCGTTGTCTCAGCATTGATATCTCCAGCCTCGATCCATTGGAGAATGGTATCAGGAGAGACATTACAGTATTTGCTTGCACGTGAAACAGTATACATTTTCATAAAATCCCTCTCTAATAATTTGTATTTTCATAGGTTTGAGTTAAATATTTTTATACAAGACTGGATGTAGAGTACTTTGCTAAAATCTTATTCAATGTGGGATAGTGGATATATAGGAAGGACAACAGAAAATGTAGAACCATTGCCAACCTCACTTTTAACATTGATATCCCCGCCATGATCCTTAATTATGCCATAACAGACTGATAGTCCTAAACCTACACCCTTTACCTCCTGCTTTGTAGTAAAAAAGGCGTCGAATATTTTATCTCTTATTGCGAGTGGAATGCCAACGCCGGTATCCTGTATATTTATTATCACAAGGTTTTTGTCAGCCAATGTTTCTAGGCTCAGTTCCCCTCCATTTGGCATAGCATCCTTGGCATTGGTAATGATATTAAGGATTACTTGTCTTATTTGGTTGGGGGAAGCTGGAATAGGTGTTAGCTTTTGGTTGAGGTTAGTCTTTATTTCAATGTTTGACTCCCATAGCTGCTTTTCAAGGATGAGCAATATATCCTCAAGTAATTTATTTATATCAATATTCCTTTTCTCCTCCTCTTGGGGTTTGGAGAAACTTAACATATTTCGCAACATCTCAGATACCCTCTCAGTTTCAGAGAGTGACATATCAAGAATTTTTCTTCTCTTGCTATTGGGTTGAATTTCAGTTTTCAAAAGCTCTAGGGTATTCATAATCCCATAGATAGGATTATTTAACTCATGAGCTATCTGAGAAGTAAGTCTTCCCATGGCTGCCAGTTTTTCTGATTGCAACAATTGAAGCTGTATGTCGCGCAACTGCTTTTCCATTTTAATTCTAGGCCTCAAATCTACAAAAATTCCTACGGTTGCTATCTCATTCCCCTTATCATCATAGATGATCGATGCTGATAGGTTGCCATCAATCATCTCTCCCCACTTGTTTTTATGTATCATTGGGAGAAATTTGAGCCTACCGATTCCCCCATAATCCTCACTTCTCATCTTTTGCATTACCTCCCTCGCAACACCAGGAGGATAAATATTCCTGATGTTCATTCTACCTATCACTTCGTCCGCTCTGTATCCCAAAAGCTCCTCTGCCCCCTTGTTAAAGATGAGAATATTACCTTCCATATCAGTCACAATAATTGAATCTAATGAACTCTCAATCAACTTAGATAGAAATTGATTCACCTCTCGGATTTCCCTCTCCATCTTTTTTCTATGTGTAATATCCCTTGTATATGCATAGGTCTTTACACCCCCCTCTTCTCCTTTGGCTATTGTGATGCAGACCTCAACCTCCTTGCTTTTACCTGTGGCAGTATTCATCTCCATTTCAACACATACCCTTCTATTCTCATCCTCTCCAACCTCTGAATGCATATCAGCTAGAAATTTCCTCTCTGTTTTATTTAACAAAAGGTTGAAGTCCATTCCAATTAGTTTCTCCGCCTGAAATCCGGTAATATCCGTAGCCATTGTGTTAGCAAACTCAATCCTATAGTTTTCATCAAACACAATTATTCCATCATCCCCCATTTCAGCAATCTTCTGAAACCTCCTGGTGGCTTCTCGCACCCTCTTTTCCATTGTCTTCCGCTCAGTAATATCAATTATCAATCCCTGGTATCCTATTATCTGTCCCCGATTATTAAATCGTGAATTACCTGTCATTAATGCTGAAACTTTATCTCCCCCCTTGGTCCTAAAATTTAACTCATAATCCATTACATAACCCTGTTCCTCAATCTCACGCTGGAATTTTTTCCTGTCCTCAGGATCCTCATATAGATCTTTTTCAATATCTATGGATAGAAACTCTTCCTTGGTATCATAACCTAACATATTGAGAAGAGCCTGATTACAATCTACAACACTTCCTTCCCTTGTGCTTATGATAAGACCATGTCCAACCCTTTCAAATAGATCCCTATATCTCTCTTCAGATGATGAAAGCTTTTTCCTTGAAATGACTCCCCCCTATCCTCTTTCTCCTGCTATAACTATATGACTACCAATGTTTTCCCTAACAAACAGAAAAAATTTTACTTTCCATAGGCTAATGATAAAATAGGGATTCTTTTAGGTCATTACCTCTTCTCATGATACTCAATCAATATTAATAAAATTTAGTTGATTTACTCATTCAGGGCTATATAAAAATTTATCAGTTTTCATCCATTGGGCCTTCCATCGATACCAGCCTCCTCCAGTATATCAGGTACTACTTCCTCTTTGCCGATTGCCATAATATGAACCCCATCGCAAATTCTTTCCTCCTTAAGCTTTTTAATCATACGCCCGGCAATCTCAATGCCCTTTTTAAGGGCAGTCCCTTTGGGAGCGCTTGCGAGTTCATCAATCAGGTTTTGTGGCACGAATATTCCAGGAACATTTTTATTCATAAATTGTGCCATGCGTGCTGACACCAACAGCACAATGCCTGCAATCATCTTAACATTAAACCCTCCTGCATAGTCCATGAAGCGCTGGAAATTATCCATATCATATATAGCCTGGGTCTGAAAAAACTCAGCCCCTGAATCAATCTTTTTCTCAAACTTGACAAGCTGAGGTCCAAGCGGATCAGCCTCTGGGGTTACAATAGCCCCAGCGCAGAACTCAACTGAGCCGTCAAGCTCATTCCCCCCCAAATCCTTACCTGATTCAAGAAGACGTACTGTACGCAAAAGTTGGCTGGAATCCAGATCAAAAACGCCCTTTGCCATCTTATGATCACCAACAGTAATGGCATCACCAGTTAGACAGAGGACATTTTTTATTCCCCGTGAATATGCAAATAGAAGCTCTGCCTGTAGGGCCAATCTATTTCTATCCCTGCAGGTCATCTGCAAAACAGCCTCTCCTCCCCGCTCTTGAACTGCCAGCGCACCTCCAATTGAAGGAAAACGCATTACAGAACTTTGATGATCAGTGACATTCATAGCGTTTACCCTATCTTTTAAAAGATCGATATGGTGATACATCTTATCAAGATTTGTACCCTTAGGTGGTCCTATTTCGCTAGTTATAACAAATTTCCCCGAATTAAGTGCTTCCCTAAATCTGTGTCCCATCTTTATTACTCCTTTCTTCATAAAAAGGGATGATCGATTTTCCAGGTTTAGGCTCAACATGATACTTTTTAGGTGGCTGATATTTCCGCATATATTCAAGCCTCCCCATCCTTTCTAGTTTATTATAGATGAGTGTCCAAACACAATCCTTATTAAAATCGACTTCACACTTACCCTTGTCTGTTCCTCCACAGGGACCATTAACAAGACCCTTATGACATCCAGCTACTGGGCATATCCCTCCAGTATCAGCCAAGACACACTCCCCACATTGCAGGCAGGCCTCATCAAAAACCCCGGGTTCCTTCTCCTTGCCTATAAATAACGTATCAAGGGCTGGTATTATCGGCTTGTCAAGATTCATAGCAATTGTCTGGACACCAAAGGCACATGTCATAATTAGAAGCGCATCGGCATTCATAATTGCTTCTCTATTCTCCTCCAAAGCAACTTCCGTCAATTCATCGCAGGCGACAGGAATCATCATCCAACCCGTTATGCTCTTATCTGAATTCAGCTGTTGATCAATCATCTGCTGAACCTCGGGCTGACCACCTGTTCGAGTCATGGTAGTGCAGGTTCCACAACCAATTACAAAAATCTTTGATGTCTTTTCAAGAAGCCCTTCAATCTCTTCAAGTGGTTTCTGCCTGGTAATGGAACGAATCATGATCTTCTCCTTATGTTTATTTCTCGAATATTATAATTGATTCAAGCTTGCTGTGAGTCTTTAAATTATTTGGATGTGAGAATATATGAACGCTTTAAAACAAACTCAAAGGGATTGCTAAATCGATATCTGCGATTCAGTGTTATAACATGAACGATATCATTTTTCCAAATCACACCGCAGACAACGTTTGGCCTCCTCTACAGCCTTCTCCTCAGTAAAACCTAATTCAATTTCACGAAAATCATGGATGCGATCCTCAGGAGGTGCTGTGGGCATTTTTACTCTAGGCTTCTCATCCTCAACATCACTAAGCTCCTCCTCCATTATTCCTAAGGGGGTATCCTCTTTGGCATCAACAAAAAAGATGGGAGTATCATCTCCGCGCAGATATTTATCAATTGCTACAGCACCCCTCCTGCCTGCTGCAATGGATTCAATAATAAAGGTCGGTCCTGTGACAAAATCACCTCCAGCAAAAATGCCTGAAATATTTGTTGAAAGTGTATTCGAATTTACTACTAGAGTCTCCCACTTGGTTCTTTCCAGCTCGCTATCTGGTGGCAAAAAAGATAAATCAGGAGCCTGCCCAACTGACATAATAACCGTATCTGCGCCAAAGAAACCCTCACTATCAGGAATAAAGGTTGGGTTAAATTTACCCTCTTCATCAAAGATAGAAGCAACAGCCAACGTTTCAACACCTGTTAAGCTCCCATCCCTTGATATAATCCTCTTTGCTCCAAGTGAGTGGTGTATCAGGATATCCTCCTCTATGGCCTCTTCAATGTCTTCATCAAAGGCCGGCATCTCCTCGCGTGACTCAAGACAGATTACATGAACCTCCCGCTGCCCATCCCCATACCAAGGAACCCTCAATGCCGATCGCGCTACGTCAAATGCAACGTTACCCCCACCAATGACAACCACTACCCTTCCAACATATATCTCCTTTTCCAGTTTAACATCTCGTAAAAATGATAGACCATAATAAAAACCCTTAATGCCTTCATCCTCTCCGGGAATGCCTATTCTTTGACTCTTCTGAGCCCCTCCGGCGATAAATATTGCATCATGTCCCTGTTCCTTTATATCTTCAAGAGTGAAGTTGATGTTTACTGGTGTATTATACTGAATCTCAACTCCACGCTGCTCAATGTATTCAATCTCTTTCTGTACAACTTCCTTAGGCAGACGAAACTCTGGAACTCCTACCATCAACATCCCCCCGCCAACAGGAAGGGCTTCAAAAACCGTTACAGGATAACCCATTCTTGCCAGATAAAAGGCGCAGGTGAGTCCAGTTGGACCTGCTCCTATGACAGCAACCTTTTGACTCTTTGTTTTAGAAAAGGGAAGTGGTTGATCGTGATCAGATGAATAATATCTATCCGCTGCAAACCGCTTTAGCGAACGTATTGCTACCGGATCATCAAGCTCCCCCCTGCGGCATTTGATTTCACAAGGGTGATGACAAATGCGACCACAGATGGCAGGAAAGGGATTCCTCTCTCTGATAACCTCAGCAGCCTTTAAATAGTCCCCTTCTGCAATGGCTGCGATATATTTTGGGATGCTGATGCCAACTGGACAGGTATGATGGCATGCCGATATAACCAAAGCTTCGCACACTGCCCCTTTACATCTCTTTTCATTTATATGCGCCTCATACTCATCCCTAAAATATTTTATAGTGGAGAGGACCGGTTTTGGACAGGTTTGCCCGAGTCCGCATAGAGCGCTCCTCATCACAGCATCTCCCATCTTAATCAGCATCTCGATGTCTCTCCCCTGGCCACGACCTTCAGTAATTCTTGTCAATATTTCGAGCATCTGTTTTGTGCCAAGACGACAGGGTGAACATTTTCCACATGATTCGGTGCGAGTAAAATTGAGAAAAAAGCGTGCTATCTCAACCATGCAATTATTCTCATCCATTACCACCATACCGCCAGAGCCCATAATGGATCCAATAGATTGAAGGGATTCGTAATCAATATCCATATTTAGATGCTTTTCAGGGACACAACCCCCTGAAGGACCACCCATCTGGACTGCCTTAAATTTCCTACCCTTTGGTATTCCACCCCCAATATTAAATATTACATCCCTAATTGGAATGCCAATAGGCACTTCTACGAGCCCAGTATTGTTGACCTTCCCAGCTAATGAAAAGACCTTAGTCCCCTTGCTCTTATCTGTGCCGATTTCTGAATACCATTGTGCTCCATTCTGGATAATCATGGCAATGTTGGCAAAGGTTTCAACATTATTGATGTTGCTGGGTTTTCCATCCAAACCAGCCTGTGCAGGGAATGGCGGACGGGTGCGCGGCATTCCACGCTTCCCTTCAATAGAGGCCATGAGAGCTGTCTCCTCCCCGCATACAAAGGCGCCGGCCCCCTTCTTTAATCGAAGATCAAAACTGAAATTTGAACCAAAAATACTATCGCCCAAAATTCCAAGCTCCTTTGCCTCTTCAATTGCAATACTCAGATGCTCAACAGCTATGGGATATTCCTCTCTGACATAAATATATCCGAAACGAGCGCCTATTGCATAAGCGCCAATAATCATACCCTCAATAACCCTATGAGGATCGCCCTCAAGCACAGCTCTGTCCATGAATGCGCCGGGATCGCCTTCATCGGCATTACAGATTATATACTTTGGCTCATTGGGCGAGTAACGAGCAAACCTCCACTTTCTCCCTGTAGGGAATCCTGCCCCACCCCTTCCCCTAAGACCAGAGTCCTCTACCTCCTTGATTATCTCATCAGGAGTAAATCCACTAAGCGCTTTGGCGAGTGCGCCATAACCGTCCATTCCAATATAGTGCTTAATCCTCTTCGGATCTATTACCCCACAGTTTTTTAATACCCTTCGATTCTGCAGTTTGAAAAATGGAATCTGACTAACGGTGGGCATCTTTATGCCGGTCTTAACATCCTCATAGAGGAGATGTCCGATAATATCCCCCTTTTGAATTGTATTGACAATTATATCAGTCACATCAGCTGGAGATACCTCCTGATAGAATATTCCCATAGGATCGATGGTCAAAACAGGAGCCTTCGCACAGAATCCCTGACACCCAGTTTCACGAATCTCTATTGTCTTTGCCAAGCCACGCACACTGATTTCTCTTTGAAGCGCATCCCTTACCTCCTCCGCGCCATAGGCCTTGCATCCAGTCATGCAGATTCGGATACAGTACTTTTTGGCATTTAATTCACTGGCGCACTCCTCTCGAAAGATTTCCATACCTCTAAATGTGAGAGGATTTGTCATTGGATTCTTCCTTTGCTATTTGTCATATTGCTTTATAATAGAGTTAATCTTAGGAGGTGAGAGCTTTCCATAATAGTTTTGGTTGACCACCATTGTGGGGGCAAGAAAGCATGCTCCAAGACACGCCACAGTCTCAAGAGTAAACTGATAATCTTCTGTGGTTTGCCCCTCCTCCAGTCCCAGTTCCCTTTTAACAATTTTTAGAATGCTCCGTCCACCACGCACGTGACACGCTGTGCCTTTGCAGACCCTTATAATGTACTTGCCCCTAGGTTCGAGAGAAAATTGAGAATAGAATGTTATTACTCCCTGCACTTCGCTGGGGAAGAGGTCAAGCTCCTTAGCGATTGGCTCAATCGTTTCTGCTGGTATGTACCCCAACTCATCCTGCACCCTCTGAAGCAGAGGAATAAGTGGCCACTTCTCATTCTTATATTCCTCTATAATCGGAGCAAGTTTCCCTATGTCTATCTCTTCATATTTCATATAATAGTCCTTTCAATTTTAACATTTATGGTCTTCTGTGTGTTCCCATTGCTGATGTTGGTGAAAATATTTGAACCTTCAGTAAATGGCAATGGCAGGAATAGACATCCCATCGGAATCTTCTGAGTCAGGTGAGCCCTGATTCTTTTCTCACCAGCAATGGAAATCAATTTTACTATATCCCTATCCTTAATGTCTTCCCGTGAGGCATCCTTCGGATTTATCTCAACGTACCCCTCCTCAATATCCCCACAGAGTCTTGGGGAATGCTTAGTCTGATAACCGGTGCCAAGATGTTTTAGGATGCTCCCCAACATGAGTGTGTATGGGTATTTATCGTCTTTATCTAGGGGAGATGTAATTTCTCCTGGAATAAATAGGGATGCCTTCCCCTTTAACGATGATACGGGGAGAAGATAAGAAAAATATCCATCATCCTCATTATTCATATTCATTTTCGAATATAATGGAACGCGATTTATTATCTCTTCTGTGACCTCCAGTTCTGATTTATAACTGAAAGAAGATCCAAGCAATTTGGCGATATTGAGTATCGTTAGATAATCTGAAATACTATTGTTGACACATTCAATTGCTGGTCTAATCCTCTGGACACGCCCCTCCATATTGGTAATTGTGCCAGATTTTTCTGCAAAGGTAACTGAAGGGAACACAACATGAGCCTTTTCTCCAGTATTGGAGAGAAATGTATCAGAGACTATGAGGAGATCAAGTTTATCCAGCGCCCTTTGAATTTCACCATTGCCAGGCAGACTGGTCATTGGATCATCCCCCATAATCCAAAGCCCCTTGATGTTACCTCTCAGGATTTCCTTGAATACTCTTTCAGGCATTTCACTCTTAATAAGACCCAAATGATAACATCCAATTACATTGCTCTCTTTGACTAATGGAAAGATTATTGTCTCCTCTTGTGTAAGTTGACTGATTGAGCAGAGGATTTTTACAAGTTCTTTACCATTCGGCTGTTGTATGATTCCATTCCCAAAGACAATGGCCCTCTTCTTGCTAGAGATGAAGATGTCCACTGCTTTAAAGAGACTTTCGGATGTGACTCCGGTTTCTCGTTCTATTATATCAATATCCAGCGAAAGATTTTTAATGTTTTTTAATATCTGAATCCTTTCATCGTCCAATGCCTCTTTATAATTTTGATGTTCGATCATTAATCTCAGGATGGCAGATAGCAAAATCCCATCACTTCCTATTGTTGGTCTAAGCCAAAGGCAAGCGAATTTAGAGAGTTGAATTTCTACAGGATCAATTACAATCAGATTCGTCTGCCTTCTGCGAACACACCTCTTTATGCTATACCCAACAATAGGCGCCGTTTCAGTTGGATTGGCCCCAATTAAAAGAATCACCTCTGCTTCTTCAATATCTTCTATGGTGGCGGTTGGTCCGGCAAAACCGCAAGAATCTTCCATACCCTCAATGAGATTAAATATGTAACTACTACTCATGCATGCGACATAATTAGTTTTCAAAACGTTGGTAGCAAACTCATTGGTCAAGTAGGCTTCCTCGTTTGTACAATGTGGCCCAGTGATTATTGCAAGGCTCTGCTCTCCTTTGGTTTTTTGATTTATATTTTTTATCTCTTTCGACGCAATCTCCAACGCTTCATCCCAGGATGCTTCAACTAAAGCGTCCTCCTTCCTTATTAGAGGATTATTTAAGCGTTCAGGATGGTTGATATGATCGAAGCCGAAGCGTCCCTTTACGCAGAGGGTTTTTCCATTTACTGATCCTGAAATGCCTGGACGAACTCCAACAACCTGATTTTTCGCAACCTCAAGCCAGAATGAACACCCGCATCCACAGAAAGAACAAGTAGTGGCTACTCTCTTATTGTGAGTGCCAAGGGATCGATTGTCTTTCTTAAAGAGAGCGCCAGTGGGACACACCTCCTCGCATGTGCCGCAGAAGGTGCATCCTGATGATTCAAGCGGCCCGTCTGTAAGTGTGGAGGGTCTTGCCTCAAACCCCCTGTCGATATAATCAATAGCGCCCTCTACAACCAGTTCTTGATCCGCTCTGATACACTTTGCGCAGAGAATGCATTTGCTCAAATCCCTAAGCAGAAATGAATTTACCTCTTGTGTGCCGGAATAATGCGGCATAGGATAGTATTCTACCAAGCCGATTCCAAGATCTGCGGCAATCTGCCTTAATTTACATCTATTCCCCTTTTCACATACAATGCATGAATCAGGATGGCTTGCGAGCATCAGTTTCACAATCACCTTCCTCGTTTCGAGCACCTTTTCTGTGTTAGTTAAGATTGATAAATCCTTGGAAATCGTGGTTACGCAGGCAGCAATTAGATTCCCCCTCTCCTCATTTTCGACAAGGCATATCCTGCATGCTCCAATGGAATCGAGGAAGGGATCATGACAAAGGGTGGGAATAGGTATGTTATACTTAAGTGCTACTTCAATGATTGTATTACCAGAATATCCCTTTACTCTTTGTCCGTCGATTGAAAAATTAATTTCATCCACGGCTTCTCTCCAAGTAGTAGGATTATAGGTATTTATAATCTAAAGTAGACCAAATGATGCGGAAACCCATTAACCGTCTGGCTGGTTTTGAGTATAGATTAATAACAAAACGGACTGCGTCAATATCTTTTTTAATGAATTTGACAAAAAAGTACGTAGCAACTCAACAGGTAGATTGGAATGAAGAAACTATTGATAAGAAATAATTCATTAACTCTATTTAAATTATATCATCACTATAAACGATGATTTCATAATAATAGAGCATTCTATCAGTACAACAATTTTCATTATCAATGTTATTATGTATTCAGGCTCTATTGATATAAAGTGACAATAAGTCAATTTATAGTGTTGTTGCTTCTTATGTAGCGAGATAGTAGATCGCTTATCGGCTCTTTTTTCTAAATATCCTTAATAATAATACAAGAGAAAAGGGGAAAAGCATATTTATCAAGTTGTGGGTTAAGCCATATAAAATCGTTCTGTCCTTATCATTAATTGACGAAGCGTTAGCAATTGAATTACAGCCATCATCAGATGATGAATCTGGAAACAATTGCCAAGGCGATTCATTTGTGTCTTCTTCTGAAGAAATTCCCACTTCACTAATTTCTTCTTCCTCAAGATCATTGAATGTATCAGTATCAATACTAATGATCACTGAATCAGGTTCGCTATGACTCCACTCATCACTTACAGATAACTCTACTATGAAATCGCCATAATTATCATACTCAAATGTTGGAGTAGCTGAATTTGGATCGGACAGAGTGGCTGAGCTTCCAGATGGTTTGGTAATAAATGCCCATGAGTAGGTTATTTCATCCCCATCATCGTCGTAGCTATCAGTTCCGTCAAGCTCGACGATTGAACCAATCTCAGTAAGAGTTTGATCTGCACCTGCATTTGCAACTGGTATTGAATTATATGTGCTCACAAGAACCTCATCTGGAATGCTTACCAACCCATAACAATCTGTGACCACTAACTGGATAGTATAATCCCCTTCTAAGTCAAGTGTAAATATAGGATTAACAGTATTAGCATTGGTTAAGGCTGCTATGCTTCCCTCGGGTTTTGAGATAGTAGCCCAAGCATAATCAAGGGGATAATTCATATCAGGGTCATAGCTTCCAGAACCATCCAAAGTAACTAATCTGCCAACATGATGAGTCACATCTGGCCCAGCAATAGCAATTGGATGCAAAGTTGAAAGCACATTAGTAGCATATTTCAGGTCATTACTATTGCTATCATAATAACTTATGTGTACATTATCCATTGTATCTATGGCTATGGAATTATACGAGCCTGTATTACTAAACATATCCACAATCTCTGTTTCCCAAGATCCAGATCTATTCGTGGTATATCTAAAGTCGTTATTTGTGTTATCCCTATAACAAATATGAACATGATCCTCTTTATCTATAGTAATTGATGTATAACCTCCCACATATCCATTGCTCTCCAGTGTCTCACAAATCCAGGATCCAGTGGAATTTGTAGCGTATTTAAGATCACCTTTAGAACCATTTTGATAACTGATATGAATATTATCCATTGAATCTATAGCGATTGAACTATAATATCCTACATCCCCGTCATTGTCCAGTGTCATTATCTGCCATTCACCTGTGAGATTCGATGCATATTTTAGACACTGATTTAATATAGAATAATAGCTAATATGGACATGATCTCTAGAGTCAAGGGTTATTGAAGAGAATAATCCAGCTCTATCTTCACTGCAAACTATCTCAGACTCCCAGGAGCCAGAAGCATTCGTTGTGTATTTTAGTTTCAGAAGGTTAGCCTCATAATTGCTAATATGAACGTGATCTTTTGAGTCAATAGCGATGGAGGTATACCATCCTACATATGTATTGCTATCCGCTGTCTCTACCTCCCATTCTCCTGACGCATTTGTTGCATATTTAAGATTAGTATTGGTATCATCAAGATAGCTTATATGAACATGATCCTCTGAGTCTATGGCTATCGAGCTATATTTACCTACCCTCCCTTCGCTGTCTACTGTCTTCAACTCCCATTTACCTGTTTCAATTGTTGCATATTTGAGATCATTATTACTTCCACCATGATAGCTAATATGGATATGATCCCTTGAGTCAATGGCTATAGATGTATTTCCGCCTATCTCGTCACTTGTGTCTTTGTCAACTCTTTCAATGACCCATGAGCCACCAGCATAAATAGTAACTCGTTTTTTATTAATATTGCCATTACTATCAAATACGAGCAATCTCAATGTATATATTCCATCATCGATAGAACTGGCATCCCAAGTTGCAAGAGTTCCATCAATAGCAGGACTGCTTGAATCAATAACAGTTGTCCAATCTGAGGGATAAATACCTCTTCCATATTCGATCATATAATTCTGAAAATTTTCTCCACCTGCTGAACCATTTATTGTAATATTTCCATGGATCACATCCCCTTCTAAGGGATAGGATATTACAGCCAACGGGATAGATGTCATCTTCAGTGCTTCATATGCATTTATTCGTCCACTACCAATATACACGTCCGAGTGCACCGGATCAGTAGTTGAAAAGAGAACCTCTCTTACATCCTGGTTTGTAAAGGCAGGGTTGTTTGAAAGAATAAGACCAGCCAAACCAGAAACAAAAGGCGCTGCCATGCTCGTTCCACTCTTTGAAGCATAGGTATTATCAAAATAGATGCTATAAACTCCACTCCCTGGAGCAGCAAAATCAATATCTATACCATAATTTGAGCTATATGCTTCCCACCATAGAGCTCTTTGATCGTTCTTATCCGTAGCAGCAACTGAGACAACATTTTCAAAGCTTGAGGGATAATGATCAACTTCAATCCCGTTATTCCCAGCAGAAGCAACCAGAAGGATTCCTAGGGAATATGCATAATCTAATGCATCCCTCTGTATATTAGAGGGTGAATAGCTTCCAAAGCTCATATTAACGATATTGGCGTCCATGTTTGCAGCATAATAGACTGCATTAGCAATATCTGAGCTTCTAAGCGCTCCATTACCACTAGCATTTTTATACCCTGCCCTTAAGGCCATGATTCTACAATGCCATGAAACACCAGCTATGCCTGTTTCATTATCAGTAACAGCCCCAGCAATACCTGAGACATGTGTGCCATGACCACAAAAATCCATCGGATTATTGTCTTCGGGACCCGGGTCTTCCCCCTGAAATATTGAATCTGAGCTAACTGTAACGAAATCCCACCCCTTGTAATCATCGATAAACCCATTCCCATCATCATCTATTCCATTACCGCTATTTGGATCATTGGGATCAGCCCAGGCATCTTCACCGGAATTGATCCAGATATTGGCATCCATATCTGGATGGTTCCAATCAATCCCCGTATCTATAACTGCAATGACTACTGAGCTTTCTCCGACCTCTATGTCCCAACCTTGCTCAGACTGAATTTGGGATAATCCCCATTGAAGAGTATAATAAGGATCATTGGGGACAATCGACGTATGATAGATGTAATTTGGTTCTGCATATTCCACATTTGCATCCCTTTTATATCTATCAATGATTGACAATATGTCCACATCAGTGCTAAAAGTTATTTTGTAAACATTCTCAAGATGCTGCAGTTTTACTCTTCTATATTTTCGCTTATTTACTCTTTTGGCATACATATTCATGGCAGGATTAAATACTCTTTCTATTTTTACAGCCCCGAAATTAGCGTTAAGCGTATTGATGCTTGCCTTGTTTGTTGAAACAGTATTCATATGTTTTTCAGCACGAAAGTCAATATTGTCCTTAAATTTAATCAACATATCCCCATGAACGAACTCCGTTAAAGCATGATTATTTATGAATGGATTTTTTTGTATTGTAAATGCTGACACCGTTAAGAATATCCCCATAAACAAAAGCATTAGACTAGTGATTGATTTTTTCAATGCTCTCCCCCTCATCTTTTTATCTGTTACATGACAGTGCCTCTATAATCCCACTACGTTTAAACAATAACGACAACCTTTCTGAAATTAAGCATATACAAGTTTTTTTTGTCTTGCATTAGAAAGAAGGGATTTCGTACATTTTCAATATATATTGATTAGATGCAATATTTTTTTTACTTATCTGCTTTTTTTATATAAAAAATTGCGCAACCCCTCAACAATGTAGCCTAAATATATTTGTTTAGGTGAAATCTACTTTCATGAAAACCATATATTTAAAAATTATACGATCTCTATCAATTCTCCCAAGGGTTTTTATTATTGCGACATCAACTGTCTGCAATATCAAATATATGTACTTGACAAAAGTGACAGTATATTTATAAAAGTATGACAATAGATTGATCATTAGTCAAAGATTATTACATGTTTTAATCTTATTATTTTCGGATTGAAGATGCTTTTATTCAACAATATTATACCCGCAATGAGATGATTTCCAATAATCAACACTGATTTATAGCGATTTCTGAAGGTTATAACGGATTACAGGCAACTACATTCCCTTTTAAGTATTTATTGCAAAAAAAATATTATTTCTAACAATTTACCTTATATTTATGAATATATCATTAACAACAATAGAGGAACTCCAGCTAAAGGTAAACCAGGAGAAAGAGAGGGTTACTGAATGGTTAAAGAGTAAAAGGTTAATTCTTCAGGAGGAAGGACAGCTTTTGCCTATTTATTCCTCCTTTGATATTAGGGATAATGGCATTAAAGTAGCAATTGTGGATTCAAATCTCTTCCCTGCTGGTTTCAACAATCTAGATCCCCAGGCCAGAGCAAAATCAATCTCTGCATTTAAAGAGTATATCCCCAAAATCTTCGATGGGCATAAGATTCTCATTATTCCAGAAGCCCATACAAGAAATAAGTTCTACCTAAGCAACTTATGCGCCTTAAAGAATATATTAATGAAAGCTGGTTACAATGTAGTAATTGGAAGCTTAAGGGATGACATTACTGGTGATGGCATAAATGTTGAGGATAGCAATGGTCATATCATTATGCTTGAAAAGATGAGAAGGGATGGGTGCAAATTGCAAACAAAATCCTTTGATGACGGATTGATTTTATTAAACAATGATTTTTCTGTTAAAAATCCTGACCTGCTGGATGATATATGTCATTTAGTTACACCTCCGCTCTTTCTGGGATGGCATCATAGAAGGAAAAGCACACATTTCATGTATTACAATCAACTCATTGAAGAGTTTTCTCAGATGCTTCATGTTGACTCCTGGTTATTAAAGACCATATACACAGTGGTTGACGATGTTGATTTCAGAACAAATGAGACACTCTCCTATGTTTCACAGAAGGTTGATCAGGTTATTGAGGGGATAAAGGAAAAATACGATGAATATAACATCGATAGCGTTCCTTATGTATTTATTAAAGACAACTCAGGAACATATGGCATGGGCATCATCTCAGTCTCAGATGGAAAAGAGATTCTAAACCTCAATAACAGAAAAAGAAATAGGATGGTCTTTGGGAAACAGAAAGCCCAAATCAATAGTGTTTTAATACAGGAGGGCATACACACAATTCATAGCGTTGAATCATACCCAGCTGAGCCTGTTTTATATAGTGTCGGGGGCGCTGTTGTTGGAGGTTTTATGAGAATTCACTCGGAAAAGGATAACAGGACATCCCTTAATGCTCCTGGGATGAAGTTCGATATATTGTTAGAAGGCAATATCACAAGGCCTATTATTGAACAACAATTTGACGACTCAGATCTATCATTATATGCAATATTGGCTGATATAGCCAACATCGCTATAGCCTATGAGCATAAGCAAAATAAAGAAATTGAGTTCTAAATTAAAATGGCTCTTTGTTATTGATCCCATAGAATCATTGAATCCTTCCACAGATACTACCTATGCAATAATGTTAGAGGTATTCAGAAGGGACATTCAAACATATTGCTGTACCATTCAGGATCTCTTTTTTAATAGCACTGTTGTATGCACGTTATCATCACGAGTATATTTTGATAGTGATGAATTTCATTTAGGAAATAAACAAGAGAGCGATTTAGATTCCTTTGATATGATCTTTATGAGGAAGGAACCGCCATATGATTATAATTTCCATTATGCAACTCAAATGCTATCCCTAACTGGCTCGCTGGTTGTCAACTCACCTAAGGCATTGCGCGACTTTAATGAGAAATTGATAATATTCAATTTTCCAACATTTATTCCAAAAACTATAGTAAGCTCCGATAATTCAAGAATAATCGAATTTATTAGACAGAATAAAGGTATCTCAATACTGAAGGATCTTAATTCATATCAAGGCAGGGGAGTAAAAAAGATCTCTGCAGATGATCCAAATTTACGAGCATTATTGGACGAATCTACTCATAATCAGTCAGTCCCAGTAATGGTGCAGGAGTTTGTCCCAAATGTGAAGAGGGGGGATAAGAGAATACTGATTCTGGGTGGAAAACCAATAGGAGCTGTTAACAGAGTACCGGAGGAGGGCTCTTATCTAGCAAACTTTGGACAGGGAGGGGAGGCACAAAGGGCGACTATCACAGAAAACGAGATAAGGATGATCAATTCTTTCTCAACATTCTTGACATCCAATAAGATTTACTTAGCAGGGATTGATGTGATTGATGGATATCTTACAGAGATCAATATAACCTGTCCAACTGGGTTACAACAGATTAACAGACTAGAGGGCATAAGATTACAAGAACAGATTGTCGATTACTTCCAGGATCTCACAGTGTAGGATTTATCAGTTTCTATTTAAGTCGTTAGTCTATTCAAAGCAATAATCAGGGGAAAAGGAATCTGAAACATCACTCAATTGAGTATTCCATTGTAAATATCAAGTGGACATTGCTAATGATATTGGTAATCCAAGAATTAAGAATGGCGCAGTCCTTCTTGATAAATCACGAAAGATACTTATATCTCCTTAATCTATATAGAAGAGCTGAAATCAATAGAATCGATATCACCATCAATATCAAGCCTGCGAAATATTCCTGAAGTATAATCTTCCCTATGGAAAAGAGTGATGAATAGATTAGCAAAATACCCAAAAACCAGTCAACAAAGAGATGGGAGATAGGCTCAGGCTTTAGATCAATCCCCCCCATTCTTATTATTCTCTTCCAACCCACCCCTCCTGGTCTCACCCTTTTGTAAAATCCTATCAATTTGTCCATCTCAGTAGGAAGGGTTGTAAAGGTTACCATAATCCATGATAATGATGTAAATAAGACAATTACAAAAAGGCTTTCAGGGAAGGCAATCTGCAAAAAATTTTTGTTTATTAGATAACCAATAAAGGGAGCTATCATTGCAGCGATCTCTGACCAGGCGTTTATTCTCCACCAATACCACCTCAGGATAAGCACCAGCCCAAGACCAGCACCACATTCTATTATAAAGGCCCATGCCCCAGAGATAGATTCTATTATAAAAATAAGGAGACTGGACACTATAACCAGAAAAAATGTTACTATTCGAGATGCTTTTATATAGTGTGCCTCCCCTTCATCCTTTCTTATAAAACGTCTGTAAAAATCGTTTATCAGGTAAGAGGTGCCCCAATTCAGGTGTGTTGAAATTGTAGACATGTATGCAGCCAGAAAGGCTGCAACGAGAAGCCCGAGAAGACCAGGAGGGAGAAAATCTCTCATAGCAAGGATAAAACCGGTCTTTTTGGCATCCACCTCAAGGTCAGGATATAGGATCAGCGATGAGAGGGCAACAATTATCCACGGCCATGGCCTTATTGCATAGTGAGCTATGGAGAACCAGAGGGTAGCGAGAAGGGAATGCCTTTCATCCCTTGTGGACATCATCCGCTGGGCAATATACCCACCACCCCCAGGCTCTGCCCCAGGATACCATGATGACCACCATTGCACAAGGATGTGGGCTGTGAAGGCGCTGAATGATAGCGCCATCACACCAGTTGCTATGGATGTTATGTGAGCCGATGGCATAGGGGCTATTCTGGGCAAAAAATTGAAGACATGATCGGGAAGTGAGACCTTGAGTCCCTCAATTCCGCCAATTTGAGGGAGATCTAACACAACTATGGCAAGGACAACACAGCCACTCATAGCTATAATAAATTGAAAGAAATCGGTTACAACAACACCCCACAATCCGGAGAGGGCTGAATAGAAGCCAACAATCAGCATGCATGCTATCACAGCATAGATGACATACAACTCGCTTATCCCAAAGATATTCTTGAGAATCTCGGCTAATGCCACATTGACCCAACCCATAATAATACAGTTCATAAATACGCCGAGGTAGATAGCCTTGAATCCCCTGAGAAATGATGCGGATTTTCCTGAATATCTTATCTCAATGAACTCAACATCCGTCAAAACACCTGCCCGCCTCCATAGCTTGGCAAAGAAGTATACTGTTAAGACGCTGCCTGCCACCATATTCCACCAAAGCCAATTTCCGGCTATCCCCTTTGTCGTGACTAGCTCAGTGACAGCAAGTGGCGTGTCAGCGGCAAAGGTTGTCGCAACCATAGCCGTTCCCGCAAGCCACCAGGGCAGCCTCCTCCCTGATAAGAAGAAGTCCACAGTACTCTTGCTAGCCCTTTTAGAAAAATAGATGCCTATAAGGAAGCTGAAAAGGAAGTATAAAACAATCAGCAGAATATCAATGCCACAAATCATAAATTATGTCTTATGTTTATTTTTCTTATAGTATAGATCTAAATCAAATCCCCCAAATCGTGATGTGAATGAGACATTTACATTTTCATATAATGCCTTTACTTGAATAGGGTCATCATCAAATTCAGGCGCTGAGATATGAATATCATGCTTAATAAATTGAAGTTGATTAGCAAAGGAACTCGTAATCATGTTAGCCAGTTCTCCAGCCACATCCGCCCGTTGCTTTTTTGTAGAGCGAGAGTTAGCATTGGGAATGAACCTCTTTGTTAGGAGATTAATTGTCTTAATCGGAAAATTGAGTATCAATTCACCCGAGATAGTGCCATCTATCTCAATCGATACCATCTGGCTTTTCTTGGTTGATTGACTCTCGAAAGCCTCCTCAATAGAGTCATCCTGTAGGAAATTGTGAAATATATGATTAACTGATTTGACAATACAGCGATAATACCTGTTGTAATTATTCATATTAACCTCATTGCCCTATATTCTCCTGAAGGTGAAATATTTTCACCCTTGATTAGTATTTTGGATTCCATTTAATACATATTGGGATGCAAAGTGAATAGCATAATTAATGCAAACCAATAGAGACATTGCAAGTCATTTTAGATAACCTGTTATTAAAAAAATATTCACAATTTATTAACAATGAATATTGATTAGGCGTATCTCTCTTTGAACAGGACGAAAAGTAAATAAAACTAACTAAGAAATATAATCTATAAAAATAGTTTTTTCTGTAAAGGTTTACCCTTGAGGTTGATATATATTATGTCTCATAAGCTTTGATCGTGTCACATTTAAACCTATTTCTAATAACGAAATGAGGGTGTAATCTTATTATCCATGGGTTGTAGGGAGGATATCGCATTGTGGATAACGTGGATAACTTTGTGGATAATTCATATGGATAACCAATTATTTTTACTGATTATTATATCTCACATTCTGTTTCAATAATTTATCTGTGAGAATTAAGATCATATATATATTTGATGCCCTTCATAGTTAGGAGTGAGTCAGCAATACTCGTCTTTGAAATATTTTTCCCTATTATCTCAGAGTATCCGCCGGTGATAATTATTAAAAAATTTTTGTTATAATGCCCTTCGATTCTATCTAATATCCCTTCAATCATTGAAAGCCAACCGAAGTAGAAACCTGATTTAATTGCATCAGTTGTGTTTCTAGCGATAATTTTATCCACCCTTTCGAAATTGACTGCTTTTAACCTTGAGGTCTTATTCATTAATGCTTCGATTGTGATTCCAATTCCAGGACCGATGAGACCGCCATCAAAGATTCCACTCTTGTGTAATACGCAGAAGGTGGTTGCAGTTCCAAGATCGACTATTATACAATCCCTGTCATGTTCATAAAAGGCCGCCACTGCATTTGTTATTCTATCCGCTCCGAGTTGTTCAGGATTATCATAACGAATCCTTAATCCGAGATTTAGGTCACAACCTATCTCAAGGGGTGAAAGGCCATAACACCTTTTTGATATTTCTTTATAGAGGCGATCAATCTCAGGGACTACACTCGAAAAGGCTATTCCTGCAATATCTATCTCATTACTTATAGAGTTATTAAAAATCTTGATGAAAGCCTCAACCTGAAGACTGAGTTCATCAGTGGTTATGCCCTTTTCAGTCCTATATCTGAAGGTTCTTAGCGGTGCTGTCTCGTTTTCGCAATATATCCCAAGTGTTGTGTTGGTATTACCTATATCAAATCCAATAATGTATGACATGGTTTAGAATAATTTTCTATAGATTTAAAACAAAGTATTTAATTGGTATCCCCATCTTCAAAAAGCTGTAGAATTATGCCTTTATCCTGAAATCTCCGATTCTCTTGATTAGCCCGTCATTCTCGATCTTATTCAAAAGTGGGATTGTGAATTTTCTGGAGAGATTTGTTGTCTCCTTGACATCATTGATCGTTACCTTATCCCTAGTGTTAAATAGGATCATGATGTCGGACTTTAATTTTTCGTAGATCTCTTTATGATATACTATATTCCCATCAAGAGTGACTAAAAAGCCCAGCCTTATCAACTCTTTTACTCTTTTCTTATGAGCGCTATTCTCCATCTTCTCCAACTCAATCCCCCCGCTTCCCCTTTTGTGAATTTCTGATAATGTGCTCTTTTTCTCATCTGAAAGGGTATTCTCTGTTATTGAATTACCCGCAAAATATCTGCCATCCTTTTCTATAATCCTGTTATCCTGCAGAACCCTATCAATTATAATTTTTATAAATTCCAACTCGATTCTGCAAATATCGGAGATCTCCTTTAAGTTTAATCCAATATTATTGGTTATTGCATCAAAAATATCCTTCAAGGTCTTCTCATAATAATGCTTATCAACAAGAAAGTCATCAATTTGAATAATGGCCTTTTCTTCTATAAGCCTTTTTAAAATCTTATTTATGCCCGATCTGCTCTCTGGAAGGGTCTCAATGATATCATTCAACCTCACAAGATTATTCATCTTTATTATGAATTCTACTATTTCTTCCTTTGAATAATTTTTCAAAAGACTTAGATTATTCCTAAGATTATGCTTGTATTTTCTTCCTATGTAAGCGGGCAATACAACAACTCCGCCGCCAATTACTCTATATCCGCCTGGATTAGTTAGTATGAAAGGCTCTCCTGGATAAAAAAACCAGTGTTGATCAAACTTGATTCGAATTGGGAAGGCATTCTCCTGGGTATTTGCATCATCTATGATGATCAACTTCCCCTTCTGACTCGATGTCCCGATGAGAATTTCGACTCCGAGATTATTTCTAATATTCCTCTTCTCCAATAGCACTATTCTAGCAATGATGTCATTGGATTTTGTATAAAAATTATTCCTTACGATTATATCCCCCCGTTTTATCTGTCCCACGGTTATTCCTGAAAGGTTCAAAGCGGTTCTCTGTGAACCAGTTCCCTCAGGGAGTGTATGATAGTAGCTTTCGATTTTCTTAATTCTAGCCTCTTTTTGTAAGGGGAGAATTGTTACATATTCATCCTCCCTGAAGTTGCCGTTCTTTAATGTTCCCGTTATAACTGTACCATGCCCCTTGGAGCCGAAAATTCTATCTATGAAGAGATAGGGTTTACCCTTATCAAATACCTTCGAGAGTTTTCTTAAATTTTCAAGGATCTTGCCCCTTAGCTCCTCAATACCATCCCCTGTCCTTGAGGATACCTTGATAATATCAGCGCCTTCAAACCTTGTATTCTGCAATCGTTCCTCTACCTCCTCTGTTACGATCTCCACCATCTCCTCATCACAGATATCAATCTTATTGAGAGCTACAATAATCCTCTCAATGCCCAATAGATCTAAGACCCGGAAGTGGTCCTCGGTTTGTGGCATCCAACCATCGTCAACGGCAATCACAAGTATTGCTAAATCAATCCCCCAAGCGCCAACAACCATATTTCTTATGAATCTTTCATGACCAGGAACATCAACAATTCCAACAGTTCCAAATTTTGCGTATTCAATCCTTGAAAATCCAATATCAATGGTCATCTCTCTCGATTTCTCTTCGGGCAATCTATCACAATCAATCCCAGTAAGAGCCTTAATTAAGCTGGTTTTCCCATGATCTATATGTCCGGATGTTCCTACAATATACACGGCTAACACCCTGAATAAAATTCAATCAGTTGGCCTAGAGCCTCTGCAATAATGGGGATATCTTCATCAAAGATTGCCCTGAAATCTAATGTATATTTATCATCGAGTATATATCCAACTATAGGCACATCATCATAGATTAGCTTTCTATAAATCTCCTCTCCCTTAACATTCGGTATGGATATCTGTAATCCCATGCTCTCTATCTTCACCGTAGGCAGAGCGCCACCTCCAAAAATGCTCTTTAACGGGACCCTGGTGAATATCGTTTTTTTATCTTCAACCTTAATCTTTTTCAGGAGACGATTTACTTTATTACCTATAATCTTTTTATTCTGAAAAATAATGTTCCATAATGATATTTCTTCTAAATTTTTGTTAGAATACTGAATAAAGGACTCCTGCAGTATGTGATATGTTATCTTATCAACCCTAAACATCCTCATCAATGGATTATTCTTGAGTTTTCTGATGAGATCACCTCGGCCAACTATTATTCCTGCCTGGCATCCGCCTAACATCTTGTCACCGCTAAAGCATATAATATCAGGATTCTGAGATAATTCAGATGAGATTGTAGGTTCAAAGGTTTTCGGAAATCTTGCATCAACAAAGAGGTTGCCGCTACCCAGATCTCGAACAAACAGAATAGAGGAGTTCTTTAGTGTTGAAAGATCTTTAAGGGATGGCGATCGGCTAAAGCCTTCAATTTTATAGTTCGATGGGTGAACGGAGAGGATCATGGAAGTATTGTCAGTGATAGCTCTTCTGTAATCATCCAACTCGGTGATGTTGGTTGTTCCAACCTCAACAAGGTTTACTCCAGTTTGACGCATGATATCGGGTATCCTGAACCCTCCGCCTATCTGGACGAGTTCGCCCCTTGATATTATAACATCTTTACCCTTGCCAAATTCACTAAGGATTAAGAAGAGACTGGAAGCGTTATTGTTGACGATTAGGGCATCCTCCGCATTAGTCAAATCACAGATTAACTCTTCAGCAAATCCACCCCGATTCCCCCTTTTGCCTGTTGGGAGGTTGAGTTCCAGATTACAGTATCCAGAAAGGGCATCCTGAAGGTTTTCCAGAATTCTTTTCGATATGGGAGCCCTGCCAAGATTTGTGTGTATGAGAACGCCAGTGCCATTGATTACCCTCTGAAGCTTTTCTGATTTTTTTCTGTTTAATTTGTTAGATATTGATGAAATTAGATCCGATGTCTCAAGATTTTTATTCTCTTTTAACCCCTCACGGAAAAGCTCAATCTCCTCCCTGATGCTCTTAATGACAATACTTCGACCAATGAGGGGGATGTACCTGTCAATTTCATCAATTTGGAGTAACTTTTCTACTTGTGGGATATCCCTTAATTCATTTTTGTTCTTACGCATATTATTAACATTCGGAAGGGGCAGGAATCGAACCTGCCGCTGCAATAAATTACAGTCAACGGTTTTGAAGACCGCGGAGACCACCAGATCTCATCCACTTCCATTACCTTTGAGATTTAGACTATTTTAACCCTTTCTATAATATATTGTATAGCGGATGGTCACAATATATGTCAATAAGTTTTGGCGAGTTCACTGCTCATAATAAGCACAACCTATCGCTCCGATGAGTTGAGGATTATCAGGGATTGATATGCGCTTCCCTATCTTTCTTTCAAGCAATCTATGGATGCAGGGATTCATCGCGACTCCACCAACAAAGGCTATGTCATTGATTAATGAAATCCTTTGAAGCATCGCTGCTGATCTTTTTACGATTGTCTCATGTATCCCATAGGCAAGCCTAGACCGGTCAGCCCCCCTTGCCAGTAGAGAGATCACCTCTGACTCTGCAAACACAGTGCATGTGCTGTTTATCTTCTCACCCCTTTCGGTTGAGAGGCTAGCCTCTATGAACTCTTTCATGGTATATCCCAATGCTGTGGCCATAATCTCAAGAAACTTCCCAGTCCCAGCCGCGCATCTGTCATTCATCTCAAATTTTTTAACGCCACCCTGCTCGTCAATTGATATTGCCTTAGTATCCTGACCGCCTATATCGAGGATTGTCCGACAACTCGGAAAGATCAGCCTTGCTCCAATTGCAAAGGCCTTTATCTCAGTGATCGTACCACAATCATAGTTCTGGCTAAAGAGGTTTCGCCCATATCCAGTGGCGGTTATCATATCGTATTCAATATCATAAAGAATCTCATCGCAAACGCTTATTGGATCATAGTTATTGGGCTCCATTCGAGAATGGATGATCTCTCCACCCTTAACCAGAACCAGTTTTACGGTGCGTGAACCGATGTCAATGCCAGCTTTTATCATTGACCTTCAGCCTTTCAACCTCTCTATAAATGCCTCAACGCGGGTTGTCAACTGTCCGGAATCCTCCTGGCTGTAATCAGTATCGATTCGGAGAAAGGGTATCCCCTCTTTTTCGAGTTGACCTTCAAAGAGATTGCTCTCTATCTGGTAGGGCTGACAGAATTGAAGATTGTAATGAATAATGCCATCCGCATTGTATCTCTTATACAATTCCCTTATCCTCTCCAATCGTGATGAATTTTGCGTAAATACAGCGCAGTTAATTTCAAAATACCTGTCAACAATATTATCTATAAGGTCCTCAATTGAATCGCCGGATTCTTTTGTGAGCCAGTGTGTCCCCCTCTCTCCTACACAGGACTCCTCTCCAACAATTACTGCACCATTGGTTTCAATAATGTGTGGAACCTTCCAGTTTGGTAAAGCCATTGGGCATCCTGAAAGCAAAATACGTGTGGCGCCTTGCGTTTTTGCACCGATTTTCCTTATGACCCGCTCTCCCAGTTCATCCGCAATTTGATTGACTGATTTTGTGAATCGAATCGGATCATCGAAAAAGAATATTTGATTTATAAGCAATGCATCCAGACCAGAGATAGGAGCGGGATCAGCGTTTCTCAAACCAGAGATCCTATGCACTGCTTTACGCTTGTTATTGACTAATTGTATTGATTCCTTAAGCTTTGATACCCCGATCTTTTTTCCAGATATATCCTCAAGCTTTTGCGCAAATTTGATATACTCCTTTTTAAGAAGGGATTTACCCTCTTCACTCTTCATCTGTGGCAGATCCATAATATATAGATTATCTATTAGGGTATCCATATGTTCGTAGGACTTCTTCTTCCCATCGCAGGTATTCTCACCTACGACAAGATCACTCGCTTCTAAATAGGGACAAACCTTGCCAAGCCTAAATCCAAAGGCGGATTTTATTAGGGCGCACGTATTTGAGGGTAGATACTTTTCGGCTTCCTCAAAGGCAAATTCAGCCCCAGCACAGAGTCCAATTGAAATGCCATCCACCGCTAATATCAATTCCTCTGGAACAAATGTGCAGAAAGAACCGATTATCCTTCTTCCCTCCCTCTTGGCATCCACAAGCTCCTTGATCCGTAATCCATGCACCTCGCTAACAACAAAGTTGAAATATCCCATCCCCTCGGGTCTATTTTCCTGGGACAGATAAACCTCATTGTATCCCGAGCTCACAGCATCGAGTAATGCATCATGCACCTCTAGATCAATTTCTAGATCTGACCACATTTTTCGATAGTCTTCTGACATGCTATTCCTCCTAACATCTTAGTAGCCTGCTTGTCCGCTACAAGATGTTAAGGGTTACACATCAAGCTGGGCGAGCAGGTGGGCAAATAACACCAAGAAACCAAACAGGTTTCAGGTAATTATTTCAAATTAAGCGTTTTAAATATGCGGTATTATTCATAAATCATCCATAATCTCAATAATCGAGTATTATTAGGGACTAATACTAGTGAGCATATCCCATTTGTCAAACATTTATAATACAAATACTCAATATTTATATAACAAATAGTCAGTCTTAATTTTACTTTACAATATTGAATTCATATTATATCAGTAATTCATTGTGATATTATAAGAGGGATCACACCAGTGAGAAGAAAAAGTGAATTTGATTTTAATCTTAAACAGCTGCGTTCATTTCTTGCAATTATAGATGAAAATAGCTTTACCAAGGCATCGCGAAGGCTAAAAATTGGACAGGGAACCATTAGCCATCATATCCAGTTGCTTGAGGACATGTTGGGCATAAAATTGATACATAGGACAAGCAAGGAATTCTCAATAACTCGCGAGGGCAGGGTATTTAAAACCTTTTGTGAAAATTTATTCAGGGAGATTGAGAGACTCAAGGTAGATTTTAATAAAGGGATATTTGGTGGAATTGCAAAGATTTCAAGCAGCACAATCCCATCCACATACATTCTTCCGAATATAATCTTCAAATTAAATAAAGAGCATCACGATTTCTTTTATAGCATTGAAATATTTGATAGTCGTGAAGCAGTGGAAATGGTCAAGGAGGGAAAGGCTGATGTTGGGATTGTGGGCAAACAACTCAAGCATCCATCCCTCACATATAAACCTGTTTACAGCGATGAGGTTGTATTGATCGGTCTACCTAAATACCCTGACTTTATTATGATTGATGATATAGTTAATATACCCTTTATCTCACGGAAGAGCGGATCCGGCACCAGGGATACCTATGAGACTAACTTAAATCAACATGGGATATCACCATCAGATTTGAGGATTATTGTTGAATGTTCAACATCAGAAAGTATCAAGGAATCAGTTTTATCAGGGATAGGGGTTTCATTTATCTCGAGATTAGCAATCCAGAATGAATTATATTTAAAGACCCTGAAAGTAATTGAAATAAAAGGGTTAAGGTTAATCCGGGATTTTTTTGTTGTATACCAAAAGAATAAGCATATCTCCATCCCTGTCCAATTGTTTATAGAGGCTTTGTTGAGTATGAATAATATTGATCAGGAGGCCTGACATGGCACCTATGTATAGGAATCCGGTACCCACAGTGGATATTATTATTGAGATAGAGGATGATCATGGGAATTTGCTAGATAAAAAGATAGTTCTCATATTAAGGAAAAATCCTCCCCTTGGTTGGGCTTTGCCTGGCGGTTTTGTGGATTATGGAGAGTCTCTTGAGGAGGCTGCTCTAAGAGAGGCATATGAGGAGACCTCACTAAATGTTGAGATAATCAGACAGTTCCATACCTACTCTGATCCATCAAGAGACCCGAGGCAGCATACAATTACAACCGTTTACCTTACTAAGGCAAGAGGTAATCCAATCGGCAGGGATGATGCAAAAAAGGCTGGGATTTTTAGTCTAAATGATTTACCATTAGATATGGCATTTGATCATGCTTTAATAATCGATGATTATAGAAATCTTAGGTTTTGAATAGGCATTAAGGAGGTAGGATATGCAGGTATCCGGATTTTTAATAAATCTAACTAAGATTGCCCTGGATGCGCTTTTCAAGGCTACTAATGCAGAGATTAAGGTACATGGGGAGGAGAACATCCCTGATCAACCTGTTTTATATGTTATCAATCACTTTACAAGGATGGAAACCTTTTTCTTGCCCTATGTAATTAAGAAGATTACTGGCAAGGATGTTCTCTCCCTGGCATTTAAGGATCTTTTTGGGGGAGGATTCGGTAGGTTTTTGGAGAGGCTTGGAGCGATTCCAACTAATGCGCCGGATAGAGATAGAATTATGATAGGTGCTCTCTTAAAGGGGGATATGCCATGTCTAATTTTCCCAGAAGGGCAGATGATCAAGGATAAGAAACTAATAGAGAAGGGCAAATTTATGGTGTATAATTCTGGGATAAGAAGACCACCTCATACAGGAGCTGCTATGATAGCCCTTCGAACCGAATTTTACAGAGAGAAGATGAGGTATTATAATGAGAAGGGATTAACCGATGAGCTTGATGCATACCTGAAGCACTTTGAGATCGAATCCGACAAGGGTATTGATGACATAATAAGGCAGGAGACTATCATACTGCCTGTAAATATCTCCTATTTCCCTGTGCGAGCGAGGGAGAATATAATAAATAAGATAGCTAATCTCTTTGTTGATAATGTGTCCGAGAGAATTGAAGAGGAGTTGGAAGTTGAAGGCTCAATGATCATAGATGGCGTTGATATTGATATAAATTTTGGCAATCCGATTCCTATAAGGCCATATCTTAACAGGCGCAGCATAATTAAGAAGAGTCAGGATAACTGTAAATATCTGATGGATAGTGAGGTGAAGAAGGGCCTTCATTTCAGGAAAGAGGCTTTAAGTCTTATGTGCAGATATATGGATTCTATTTACGATATGACAACAGTGAATCACGACCATGTATTCTCCTTTATTTTAGCCAAGTATAAGGCTAATAGGATTGATGAAGCAGATTTTATCAACAGGGCATATCTGGCAATTGATCGGATGAATAAAACGGAGTTAGAGTATTGTCATTCAAACCTGAAGCTAAACCAGGATTCTATGTTAACTGATGATGGGCATCGAGGATATGATAGCTTTATTGAAGCTGCTAAATCTGATGGATTAATATCAGTTGAAGATGGGTATATTATTAAAAACAGGGATAAGTTTTCAAATATATATGGCTTTCATAGTATTAGGAAGGATAATATTGTTGAAGTTTTAAAAAATGAGATCGAGCCGATTAGACATCTTGTAAGGGATATAAACAAACTTATGTGGCTGCCGAATTTTATTGTAAGAAAGATAATACGAGACCGATTTGTGAAACTGGATAATGATATTTTTAACAGAGATTATGAGAAATACTATATTGAGGGAGAGACCAAACCGAAGGAGATCGGCAGGCCCTTTTTCCTGAAAAGACCATTTGGCATATATAGTAGACGAGGAGTCATACTTATTCATGGATATATGTCTGCACCTGAGGAGATGAGGGAACTTGCTGATTACCTTTATCATACAGGGCATGCAGTATATGGTGTAAGAATGCGCGGACATGGAACGGCACCCGAGGATCTCTCGCAAATTCAGTGGAATGAATGGTATGACTCAGTAAACAGGGGCTATGTAGTAATGAAAAATACAGCAAGAAAGATAGCGATAGTTGGATTCTCGACTGGCGCTGGCCTTGCACTGCTTCAGGCTATAAGGAAGAGGGATAGATTTTGCAGCGTAATTTCAATCAATGCCCCCTTAAAGCTCAATAATATTGCCTCGAATTTTGCTTCTGTAGTTGTCTTCTGGAATGAACTTCTGGAAAAAATTCACATTAAAAAGGGAAAGATGGATTTTGTTGATAATCAGCCTGAGAATCCCCATATCAATTATTTCAGGAACCCTGTAAGTGGGGTAAGGGAACTGGAAAAGGTTATGGATGCTGTGAGGAAGGGATTGAAAGAGCTTGATGTTCCCACATTCATTATTCAGGGCATTGACGATCCTATAGTAAATCCAGAAAGCGGGCAGGAGATTTATGATAAAATCGGGACAGAGAGAAAGGAGTTATCCAGGGTATATGCCAATAGGCATGTAATAGTAAGAGGCAATGGTTCTCATAAAATTTTTGCAATGGTTAATGAATTTTTAAAAAATCATTTTAATTCATAAACCCGGTGATACCTAAGCTAACCCATAAGCTTGACTTGGCTCAGCAGGATTAGGGTATAATATACGCAAATTCATGTTTATTTTTACCAAAGAGAAGGCCTTCCCTTAAAACCTGAACCTTCAGCCTATCCCCACTTTTTTTATCAAAAAGGGTTAGTTTCAGGTCACTCGTTGAGTTTATTTTAATTTTGTTAAGATGGGTTATAATATCATTTTTTCTAAGACCCATCTTATGAGCGATACTGGCTGGGTTTACTTGATCAATCTTCACACCCTCCTTGACTGATTTAACCATTACACCTAATAGCAGAGACACAGGAGCCCTTAAGGGAGTTGGATAAAGCACATAGTCTGCAATGTTGTTATCAAGGGTTTTAATATTTGAGTTTATCAATATGGTATAATCCCTCCGGTTTAGTCTTTTAACTCTTTGAGGAATGCCTGAACCGTACATTATATGTCCAATCCCTGCAAGCACAACGAACTGATGGTCAGGATTTTTTTTCATAAAATCAGCAATAGTATGCGCCATTGTCTCATCCCAGATAATTTGTGATTGATAAAAGTTATTGAAGTCATCTGGAGCATCGATGGGATGTAGCCTGTAAACATCCCTAAGCCTTTGAGCATAATCCGAATCTGACATATCCATATCAGAGGGGATTTTATCCCTCTCTTCATCAGTCAATGCATCAAGACCGCCCCTTGAGACCCTTTTAATAATGTTAGAATCAGCATTCAATGCTAATATGGGTATACCCTCTGCCTTTGCATAATTTACAATCTCCCTGTAAAGGTGATAATTAAACCTCCACCTTGAAAAGTATTCTGTCGCCCTTAGGAATTCTATTTCATCGATTTTGTCGGATAGATATTCATCTATAGAATCCTGGAAAGGCCTCTGAAACATCTCCATGCCAATGGCGAACTTCCTCCCTCTCTCATTTAGCGCTCTAATGACCTCAAACTGTACCTTGTGATCCTCATAGTTTGAATGTGATTCCCCAATATAGATGATGGGCTTTTCAATAATATTCTCTATAATCTCATCAAGCGTGATGGCCTTTGCAGGTATGATGCCTTTCACTTTGTGAATGAGGTTAATAATTATCCCCCTTTCTGAAGGGGCGATGCGTTTGCGTATATTTTTCCCTTTTCTGAACAGGAGGTTGGAATACCCTCCATATCTGAAGATCTTTCTTGCGGCTAAATCGACTTCCTCCTTTGCTGATGCCTTAACTAAAGCTACAACACTTCCCGGTGTTAAGGGATGATTAATTATATTAATCTCGAATCCTCTATTATTATCAATTCTATATTTTTCATTCCCTGCAAAGAGCCTATTGAATAATTTACCCTTAATATCAGTTAAAATCATTGAAGAGAATAGGATTTCTTTATCGTTGATGTCCTTTACGGATATGGCCTTAAAACCCCTGGTTTTAAATATATCCACTAATTTTTTGTAATTACTCATATCGGCTTCTGTGATTATCAATTTTGAGTCATCCCCAAGCAATCTGGAGATCGTTGGCGGAAACTCATCAGCCGCAAGCCTTCTCATGGTATCGTAATCTGGATCAATGGTTATGGACTTGGGTGTATCATTAACCGCAATCTCAAAGGACTCCTTTGGTTTCGAGACATGTATAATTTCCCTATGCTTGCTGCTAAGGGTATCAATTACTATTTTGAGGTCCAAAACATATGGTTTTGTCATTTGTGTTATGGTAAATTTTACATTGGGTGTTCCATTCAAATACTCCACACCCGTGTTCCCGATTTTAAATGAAGGAATATCGCCCCTGTCCAGCCATTGGCGGAAAAGGATTTTCAGTGATTTTTGATATTTATCTTCAAAGACCCTTTGAATATCAGACCAGGAGGTTAGCTTGAAACGATTCATTTTATAGAGATATCTCAGGGAATCAAAAAATATTTCATCTCCAATCCGATTTCGCAGCATGTGAAAGAGCATGGCGCCCTTGCCATACCCTATGCTACTGGATGCCTTATCAGTTCTTGATTTGAAATCAATAAGGCTTGAGTTATTCGACTTATTTACATAACTCTGGTAATCTTGAAGGATTTTTTTCCTATGCATCCATCCCTTTTTATCCTTCTCTTTATAATAATGATCTGAGAGGTATGTTGTAAGGGCCTCAGCCCAATTGCCCTCCTTATAATTTATGTATACCGAATTCCCAAACCATTGATGAAGAATCTCATGACCCAGCGACGTCTTTACGATGAAAGGGAGACGAAGCACATCACAGCCTAGAAGCGTGAAGGTAGGCATTGAGTAACCTGTTTGCAGAACATTTTCCACAATTGAAAATCTTTTAAATGGGTATTCACCTAATAGCCTTTCATACATCTTAATATATTTTTTTGTGTAATTTATGTATTCAGGAGCTATACTCGAATTCTGTTTTGTAAAGTAACCGTACAAATCGACATCCCCTAGGGTGTCATGAATTACTGTATACCTATTTGCGACAAGATTAATCCCATCAATGGGGTAGATAAATTTAAAATTGTATGTTTTTCCTTCGCTAGATTGAGATTGGGTTATATGTTCTGCTTCGGAGATGGCTATAAATTCTTTGGGTATTGTTACGCTTAATTTATAATTCGCATAGCCTTGTACTTCCGGATACCACCCTCTGGTTAGAGATATTCCATCTGCTGATACTATATTATTGTTAATAACGCCCGGATTATTGGGGTTGTCTTCATCCATGATTTTAGGGTACAGCCCTTCGTATTCTATATCTATGGCGTTGCCACCCTGTAATGATATTGTATCAGTACTTATTCTTTTATTAAGAACCGCGCCCTTCTCTTTGATCGATAAAATCCTCAGCAATCCTGTTGAAATTTTAATCTCTTTTTGGCTAGGATTAGATATATTAACCCTCCCTTTAATACGGTTTTCGATTGGGTATATTGATACTGATATGTGATATTTGGGCAAAGGATCAGTCGCATGAATATCTTTAGTGAAAAATAGAAATATAAAGATTATAATTTGTAATTGTACATATTTCATAATTACCTTGACCAAGCTCCGGTTTTACTGGCAAAACCTGTGGATGTCCTCTGAGGGGAGGCTACCAAAGGAGTAAATCCATGAAGGACTGGAAGAGTATAAGTTAAGCAAAAATTGAATGCAAGTATCATTTGATATTTTTTTAATATTGCCAAGTGTTTATGATAAAAAAAGGACCTATCCCGGAGTCACCGAAAATTACAGACTGAATGTGAAGAGGTATGGCATTTGATAAGGCTATGGCCCCTATTCTCAGCGATGCCTTTTGCAATAGATTATTTAATTTGAAAAGAGTGCGAAGCGTTCTACGCCATCGTCGGATCATATGGAAGATGTTATTCCTAATCCTAATTCGATCATATAACCATGAACATGATCTTTCATTCGTAAAATCATGTATTCATTTCGAATCCTGATGTGAGTAGTATTATTATAGTTGATTAAAACTGAAATTAAATTCAATTTAAGGTTACTGGAAAGTCTGAAGTCAATTCCTGATGTGAAAAGATAATAATCAGTTTGACTGTCGCTAAGAGTCTCATCTGTGTAGTAAGTATTGTCATTCCGATATCTTTCATTATTGTATGATGTATATCCCATACCAAGCAAAAATGCCAGCCTACTGATGGGATTGAATTCGACTCCTCCCTTTATAAATATCGAATTTTTGGTTTTTTGATAATAGGACTCTTCAGTAATATAAGAAGAAGCATTAACTATTGATGGGGTATATATATCAGAAAATTCCAACCCTTTATCATTATAGACATTTTCAAATTTGAGTGTTCCCTCAATTGCAATAGCAAAGAGAGGGTTTATTCTCTTATAACACCCCGCTGATAGAGCAGCGCCCTTCGTATACCTGCCAATATATGAATAATCAGATTTTCCAAAGGGAGAGGAGTCAGGATAGATTGAATATGTAGAGCTTTTGCTGAACTCCATCTCCTCCCTTTTCAATGTAAAATCCCCGGATCTTAATAATATGCCGACATGAGTTCCACTCTCTTTATATAGATATCCAAAGCCCATTTCCGCTGAATAAGCGTAAGTATCTTTCTGGATCTTTGTCTCTTCATAGTATTCATTAGACTCGGTTATGGATATTGAGTTTGTGATTATTTCCATCTCTTTCTGTAAATAACCCAAGGATAATTGGAAACCAATTGAATTTTTCTTTGTAATATTATATCCTACTGCAGAGATAAAAGATGGTGCAAGTCCCTTAATTTTTTCAATAGCATGCACAAGTTCTTGTGCAGATGTTGTATTTAATGAATTCTGTTCCGTCATAGTCACGTTCGATACTGACATATATCTTCTCTTGGATGAGGTGTATATCTCTGATTCTATTCCTGTGAGGGATAGTCCGAAGAAAGACTTTCCTATTACAGCGGTATAAGCAAGTTGAATATTCATGCTATATAGATCAGGTTTGCCAAAGTTATTATACATCTGAAAATCTATAATTTCATTGCTAGACATGTATGAATTATATGAGTAAATATTGTTCAGTGTTGATGAATAGCTGGTATGATGTGATGTAAAGGATGAGAAAATACCTGTGCTATTATTTTTTTTTTGTAGGGTTAAAAGGGCTGGATTTCTTACAACATCAAAGGGGCCGTCAGAGGCAATTGAAGTGAGTAATCCCATTGATGTCGCTTTTCCAGAGGCTAAGGCAAGATCTGTTGTTAAGTGTAATATAATCAAATATATAAAAAAATATGTTAATAGTCTAATAAACATGAATGTTATTCATTTAAAATGAGAAGTCAACCTCCTTTTTTGTTTCGAGTAGAGCGATTGGTATAATGTATGATTTATAAAATGTAAAGTTCTTAACTACATTTACAACTAATTCAATTTTCTTCAATTGAAAGTTAGGATGATTGAAGATTATTTGGAAATTAATTTCATTTTCTTTATCCATCTCACCTTCAATAAATTCAGGCCAAAAATGATAATATCCTTTAGTGGCGTTGTTAGTGATGTAAGGATTTTTCCAGCTTGAATCTATCATCAAGGCAGGTTCTCCCTTGAATAGCAGAAGCGCCTCTACATCAGGTATTATTGAGAATGATGTCTCCTCAAGGACTTCGCCAATTATATGCGGAATAAAATATATCATTTTATCGATCTTCATATAATCTGAGTGTATCTCGGAAGCCCGTCGATTTTTGATTACTTTTATGGCTTCATGTGTTAAAAATAATATGTCAATTCTCTGTTGGAAGGCAAATTGTGATTTGAGCTTTCCATGAAGAACCCCCCTTTCGCTGGTGTAATATATAGGAGGTACCCTATTTAATACATATGTAATTATATCTTGTTTATATGTATTTGAATGTAGTAACTCCTTATCTTCTTTAGATAAGACCTCCTTTACTACGGATATTATTATATCCTCCATAAGATTTTTAATTCCCATCTCTTCCAGATTCCTTTTTTTTATTGTTAAAGGCTATATTTATAACCTCATCCATTTCGTTGATTAAGTAGAATTTTAAGCCTTTTTTTATATAGTCGGGTATCTCTGATAAATCTTTATTATTCGGGGCTGGAAGGATAATTTCTTTCAGGTTTGCTCTCTTTGCAGCAATAATCTTTTCTTTAATACCGCCAACTGGCAAAACCCTGCCGCTGAGGGTTAGTTCGCCGGTCATTGCAATATCAGATTTTATTACCTTGCCGGTGATCAGAGAGAAGAGCGAGGACGCCATTGTTATACCAGCTGAGGGGCCGTCTTTTGGTGTGGCTCCGGCAGGCACATGGAGATGGATACCCTTTTTAAAAAGGGTATCTTTTGTTTTTTCATTCTTTGATAATATATGCTGAATGTATGTATAGGCGATATTGGCTGATTCATTCATCACATCTCCTATCTGTCCCGTTATCTTGAGAGCTTCACCCTTAGAATTTTCAACCTCAATGGCTTCTACCGTTAGCGTAGTGCCACCTAAAGATGTCCATGCTAAGCCATTGACCATACCTGGCTTACTTATTTTATAAACCTCCTTTTCGGGGTAGATCTCAGGTCCAAGATATTCCCTTATCTTTTCATTGCTTAAGAAGCCAGTGGGAGGCTTTTCATTCTTTACAATAAGAGTAGCGACTTTTCTGCATATTTTTTCAATCTGTCTCTCTAAATTTCTCACTCCTGATTCACGTGCCCAGTTAATTATTATGTATAAGAAACCGTTTTTGTCGATCTTTAATGAATTCTTCATAAGTCCATGCTTTTCCATCTGCCTTGGGAGAATGTACTTCTTTGCAATCTGATATTTCTCCTCATGTATATATCCGGATAGTCTTATGATATCCATCCGGTCTGCCAGGACCCTAGGGATAGTATCTAGAGCGTTTGCTGTTGTTATAAAAAGCACATCTGATAGATCAAAAGGGATATCAAGATAGTGATCCCTGAATTCATAATTCTGCTCAGGATCCAGAACATCCAACAGAGCTGAGGCTGGGTCTCCCTGAAAGCTCTGTCCAAGTTTATCTATTTCATCAAGCATGAAAACAGGATTCCTTGATTTACAGATTTTCAATCCCTGTATTATTTTGCCTGGCATGGCTCCGACGTAAGTCCTTCTGTGACCTTTGATCTCTGCTTCATCCCTGATGCCTCCTAGGGACATCCTAAAAAATTTCCTGTTTAATGCCTTTGCGATTGATTTCCCAAGCGATGTTTTACCCGCTCCTGGTGGTCCCACCAGGCATATGATTGAACCCCTAGCGTCGGGTTTCAATTTTCTAACCGCTAGAAATTCTAATATTCTCTTCTTAACATCCTCAAGGCCATAATGATCCTTGTTTAATATCCGTTCCGCCTTTTCAAGATCAATTGATTCCGTAGTCAAATTATTCCAAGGAAGGGATAGTATTGTTTCCATATAGTTTCTGCTAATAGAATACTCTGATGTATTTGGATCCATTAAGGAGAGTCGCTCTATTTCCTCTTTTACCTTGTCCTTAGCCTCTCCCTTGAGTGAGAGCGTCTCTATCTTTTCCTTCATCGCATTGATTTCTCGGGTTCTCTCATCCCCTTCCATCCCTAACTCATTTTTTATTACCTTTAGCTGCTCCCTTAAGAAGAAATCTCTCTGTTGCTTGTCTATTTTTTCATTTATTTGGTTCTGAATCTTTTTCTGAAGCGCAAGCACATCCATCTCTTTATGCAGGAATTGCAGCACTTTTTCTAGTCGCTTCTTGACATTTATCGTTTCAAGGATATCTTGATATTCCTTTTTCTCCAAATTTAGTATTGAGGTAACAAAATCAGCAATTTTGCCAGGTTCATCAACATTTACCATAGTAAGCTTCATCTCTTCAGTGAAGAGAGGATTGTTCTCAGATAACAGTTTAAGCTGGCTTAAGACAGATCTTGTTAATGCCTTTATCTCAATATTCTTTTTATTAGCCTCATCTTCAAGGTATTCCACCCCTGCAATGAAATGTGGCTTTTCTGATGTTATCTCGTTTATTTTAAATCTTTTAATGCTATTAATTAAAACATTTATCCCGCCATCAGGAAGGTTAATCTTCTTAAGAATTTTTGCAGCGGTTCCATATCGATACAGATCATCAACCTTGATCGATTCGATATCGTCATCTTTCAATAAGATAAGTCCTATAGTCCTTGAAGAATTGAGAACCATATCAATGGATTCAGAGAATTTGCCTTGGGAAATAATTAGAGGTGTTACTATTCCAGGAAAGATGGGTCTATATCGAATTGGTATGATGTATAACTTATCAGGAAGGAAATGATCTATTGAAATAAGATCACTCTCAAATATATCAGTGTCAATCTGGATTCTATCGTCTGTTATTATCTCATCAATATCCATTTATTTTCCTCTTTGTGTATTATAATATAAGCTAAAAAAACAATCATATCCTGTTGTTTTAGGCTGGCAATAAGAAAAGATACTTCGCAACAAAGAATTATAGTGAATATTTACTCCTAAGGGATTTATAATCTCAGAATCCCTAAATCCTCCTTCACTCAACAAATAATCATTTTGCATATGTTTGTTGATAAATGAATAGATTTCAATTCCCACACCATTGCATATGATAAAACAAGATTATACTAAAGTCTCAGCTTAATCAACTATTTAATTTACCCAATAGCTTTTTTAGGGATTCTCATTTATTACTATGGGGATTATCCTCATTTGCTGATCCTCCAAAGTGTGTGAAGATATATCTATACGCTATTCTTCACTTTCTAAACGACGAAAAATTATATATTCACAACCCTATCTATTTATTTCTACGCTTGTATATTAGAATAATAACAATAATAATAATAATAATGAAGATAGTAATGACTATATTGTAATTATTTAAAATTTTTCCTATTTTCCCACGTACGATTTCCCAATTATCACCAAGAAGAAATCCTGTATGTATCCATATGAGATTCCAGATAGAGGAACTGATAAGGGCATAAAGAGACACCTTGATTGTTTTTAGTTTTGAAAAGCCAGAAACGATTGAAATCACTGACCTTATTCCTGGAAGGAATCTATTCCCCAAAACAACAAGGTAACCATATTTAAGAAACCACCCCTCAGCAGCATTGATATTCTTTTCTGAGAAAAACTTATAATCCTTGTTATGGAAATAGTCTCTTCCGATAGACTTGCCTATTATGAATAGAATCATAAAACCTATAACGCTGCCAATAGTAGTAGTGAGGTATACAAGCAGATAATCTAATCTGCCTGTACCGACAAGAAAAGCCCCAAAGACGGTTATTGTATCACCGGGAATGGGCGGAAAAAGATTTTCAATAATTGCGCTAAGGAATAGAAAGAGATATATAATCAAGTCATTAGCAGGCAGTATGAATTCCAGTATCCTGTTCAATAGGTTTGCCATTGTATTTGTTTCTAAATCATTAAAATGGGAGCATTCTTATTTTTCTAATTACATAAAAGGACAACCATTTTGAGTCAAAGAGTTCATGTAACAAATTATCATTTAATGCATAAAATAAGCCCTCCATGGCTCATTTTGCCGCTAATTGAATATTTCGATAAAATCATAACACCTCTTCATCCTATAATAATGGGAAGGAGTCAATTGAAAATATCCAGACCCCTGGAATTGAAATCTGAATAAGGACAACCCCTGAAAAGGTATAAATAGGTAGTTTCCTGATTATTAAGACAGAAAAAGTTATTGAAAATTATTTTCTTCCAAATTATATAATATTGCAAGAACAATCCAATATTGTTTTGATTATTGGGAGGGAGATAATGCGGATTTTTAGGCTAATACCTAGTTTATCTTTAATGATTATAATGGCCTGTTCCTCAGCACAGAAGGACCCAGTATTATTACAGAATAATGGCTTTTTAAGGATTGATCCTGAATCTGAAGAGTTATTCAGGGTTCTCATAAGCTCTGATGGATATCACTTGTCTCAGATGAAGTCTTTAAGCACTATCAGGCGTTTGAATGATGCTGATGGTGATCAACGCATCTGTGAGGAGTTAAGGAAACTCGATAAAATTGATGAGAAGAGGGATGGTGTTATTACTGTGTGGCTGTTCCCTGATTCCGGACAATTGATGAAGGTTAGACCAAAGGTTCTTACATATCTAATGGAGATTGATAATCTTATAGTTGAAGACGTAAAGAGATGGAACTTTGATTTTCCTGAAGAGGTGGTTGAACCAGCCTTCTTTGATATTAAGTATAGAATTATCCTTCGAAAGAGACAATCCGATGAGGAGATAATGATGGAAGTAAGGGAAAGGATCAGAGAGAAGAGAGATAGGCGATAGATAGCAATTTATAATTACAAATTAAAGGGATGAAGTATTAATAATCAATCTAACAGCATTTTCATCAATTAAAAGCTTCTGGGATATGTCATAGGAAGACCATCCCTTCATGGAGAGTTCTCTTACAGTTTTAATAATATTATCATTAATGTTATTCCCCAAAGGAATATCCCCCTTTAGCTGTTTAGCAATTGGATTATTGTTCTCTACTGCCTGAAGAAAATCTGCAAACTGTCTGATCTTTTGGTCTGTCTCATTAAACATCTTTTGAAGCTTATTATCTGTTTGGTTAACCTCTTCCCGTATTGACTCTACTTTTTGAAACATAGCATGAATCTGATCAATTCTCTTCTCTATGTGAAGGGTCAATCCCTCTAATTCAGCGAATTTATCCTCCACTACCTGTATCTCCTGTTCCCTTGATTTTAAAATCAGGGTTTTTTCTTCAGTAGATCGCAGGTACTCTGTTAGCTTCTGGATTCTCTTTTCTGATCTATCGATTGTGCCCTTGAAGGCCGCAATCTTTCCTTCAATACTCTTTGATGTCATTTCAGTTTTATATATGGATTCAAGGTTATTAGAGATAATGTCATCATATTCGTGAAGCTCTGCTATCCTTGACTCCAGATTAGAATAACTATCAGTTAGAGCGTCTATTCTCATATTTACTTGATCAATTTTTATTATGTTATCATCCAACTGATGAGATTTGTTTGTAGCAAATTCTGATACCTCCATAAGCGCCTTAATATCGGCTTCAAAATTTTTTATTTTACTCTTCTTTGATTCAAATGCCTTTAGTTCTCGGTCAACAGTAATCCTCAAGTCCTCCATGCTCTCAATATTTTCCAGTAATCTTTCGAGTCTTTCTGATTTATCACCTGCCTCATCCAAAATCCTTTGAAAATTCTCAACAGATTTATTGACCTTCCTGAACATCTCTTCACTCTTTGAGAATATTTTGTGATCCTCCTCGTATTGTAGTATTTCATTCATAATATTCCTTTGTCGTTGTTCCATGGAGGAGAACTCATTTTGAATCCTTTCCATTTGATGATTGCTATAGCCATTATATTGTTCCTCAAGGGTTGACATCTGACCAATGAGATTATTGAACCTGGTTTCAATAGATTGATACTCTGTGACTATATTTCCCAATTTTTCATCAATCGTTTCTGTTATGCCTTTTTCCAGTTCAATATATTTCTTTTCAAAAGCATCAATCTTTAACCTGATCTCTTCAGCCTCTTTTCTCGTTGCCTTTACAATTTCATCCTTCTTTGAGATTGTGTGGATATCCAGATTATCTATCTCAGCTCTAGCCCTATTAACCTCTTCCTCAAATGTTTCAATCAGCCTTGTCTTGGATTCGGATATGCTATCTTCCATGCTCCTTAGCCTAACATTCATCCTTTCTATATTGATATCAATCTTTTCAACATCTGCTATTGATTTTTCAAACTTACATACCTTAATATTTAACTCCGAGATGACCTTCTGTTCTGTTGTCTCCAATTTAGTTTCCAGGGTGTTTATAGATTTTGCTGTTATATCGATCTTATACTGTATATTATCTAAAAGCGCATCGCCTGTGTCAGTGATCCTCTGTTCCATATTCGAAATGGAATCAGAATAATCCGTACTCAAAAAATTTATTTTTTCCCTAGCTGAAATAAGTATTTCATTTAACTCGTTTTTCACTGACTCTCTAATTTGATTGATCTGATTAGATGTTTCCTCAGTAAGTTCACTTGATCTCCTGCGAACCCTGTCGTTAAAAGCCTGAATTATTATAGAACTTTCACTTTCAAGTTTTGGCAACCTCTCTGTTAATGAGCATATTTTCTTTTCTATTTCGTTAAAGCTAAGACTTGATGCACTAATGAACTCAATTTGTTTATTTACATCCCTTGCAGCGCTTGAAATAACATGAAGGTCCTGTTCAGCCTTCTTTAACATTGTCTTTTCATTATTTAATCCTTCAAGTCTATTCTCTAATTCGCTTATAGACTCTCTTAAGTTTGCAATTTGAGAGTTTGCCTTTTTGATTAGGATATCCATTTCTATGGTAGCATCGTTATACTTTCTGTTTTCAAGGTCAGCGAGTTTTTTAAAGTCGTTAAAAATCTTTGTTGAGTACCTTTTTAATTTTATCATTCTTAGATTAGAGCGGTCAAGTCTTCTAAAGAATAGAATTGTAAATAAACATAAAATAAGTGTTAATAAATTCCAAATCATCATATTTCTCCGCTCTTAAAATATTTGTATATAATCAGTATTATAGATAATTCCCAAGTTACTTCCCACATATTCAGCTATGTAAACCCTTTGAATTGTAGACATTATGAACATTATTACTAAATAATAATAAAAAATTGTCAATCTATATTTATGTCACATAATAATTGATTTTTTTTATTTTTTTCTCAAGGAACGCTGCCTAGTCTACCCAATAGAAGAATTCGCTTTTATTATTAAGAAGTCTCCTAGCCTTCATCTTTGATATCTCATTAAGCAGAGCTATATTGGGATATTTAGAAGTCGGAGTATTTATTACGATTTCTAACATCTCGTCAAATTTATCTTCTAATTCATAGGGGATGGCATAGAATTCAACATAATAGACATAGGCTAGGTGTAGTGAAAAATTGCTTATTTTCATCACTTTTTTGAATTCTTCCTCAACCCTTTCCGGTGTTCCGCCCATCATAGGGGGCATAAAGGCAGCTATTACCATTTGGAACAGATGGGATATGCCATAAAAATATTTTTCATCCTCTTCAATAGCATGTTTAATCATATGCTCTAAATTATGGAGATGCTGAACAGCCATTGCATCCTTGCTCATTGTCTTAAGCATGCACATCCCCCATGATAAGGCGGTCCAAATGAGGGCAGGGACATAATCCTTCCCCATATCTTCAATAGCCTCCTTTGTCGCCTCGATGCCTCCCTTTTCATAGGCCTCTTTGAAATCATCATCTGTCATTAGGGCACGCAAACCAAATTCCTTAGCAATGGTGTAGAGTTCAACTGAAAATTCCTCATTCTCATCCTCTATAAGCATCGCATAGGATGTGTAAGCCATGCTAACCGCAACAAGGTAGGTTTTATTATCAGGTGTCATCTCTGCCATGGCAGCTAAAAGCAGGATATTCCCGGCAATTCCTTCTTTGGCAACGCTTCCGCTTCTCTGTTTTAACATTGAATCTATCAGGTCAGGCACTGCTGGACCTATCATATTTAATGCCTTCTTCTGTATATAATGACTACCGGCACAGCCTGAAAGTAAAAGCAGAGCAAAAACTGGAAGATGAATAACTCTCTTAAGCATTATTACCTCCTTAGTAATATCGATTCGTTGTATCATAAGGAAAATATTTGAATATTAAGAAATCTTACAAGCCACAAGCTTAATCCCTCCCAATAGGTAATGATTATTAGACATATTATTCCAACTAAAAAGAATGGCAACACTCCCTTAAGTATTTCAATAATAGGTTTCTTAAACCGCAGACTGGCTATGAAAAGACTCATCCCAAATGGCGGTGTCACATATCCCAATTCCAAATTGATAAAGAATATTACAGATAGGTGAAGTGGATCTATCCCGTATAGCTTTGCGACAGGGATTATTAGGGGTATTACAATTAGTATTGCTGAAAAGAGATCCATTATCATCCCAACGATAAGCAGAAAGGCATTAAGAAAAATCAAAAAGGGCAGTTTATGGGTTATGAATACCTCTGAGTAATCCATTATACTCTGAGGGATTTCGTGTATGACCATATAGTGAGACAACGCCAGAGCGCTTCCCATTATGAGAAATATTGCTCCAAGCATCATCATGCTTTCACATATTATATTTGGCAAAATACCCCACTTGATCTCCCTTAAAATACATCCCTCAATTATTATAAATCCTATAACGGTTATTGTAGCAGCCTCCTCAATTGTGATGATTCCCCAAAATATACTAATCACTATACCTATCAATAATGGCATTTCCCATCGTATATTATATGTCGCTTTTATGCACTCCTTCATGGAGAATGGTTTTGTTTGGATATCCTCCCTATTGCTCTTAAACATAGAATATACAAAAAAGGATGTTATTACTAGAAGTATGGGGATAAAACCAGCTACATAGATTCCTTGGATGCTAGTCTTTGCAATTATTCCATAAAGAATAACTGCAAAACAAGGCGGAAAGAGTATTCCGCTACTGCCGGAAATAGCAACCAATCCAAGTGAAAAGTTATCGGAATAATGTAATTTTTTTAAAATGGGAAGTGTTATCCCCCCGATCACAATTACGGTTATTGCTGAAGCCCCAGTGAATGCTGTAAATATTGAGGCTGACAAGAGAACTGCTAAAATGGTTCCTCCCTTTATTGATCCCGCGATTGCCTCAAAAAATCTTAATAACCGTGTTGCAAAATTACTTTCAGCTATATAATATCCAGCAAGGATAAATAGCGGAAGCGCAATAAAACCAGGGGCTGAAGCGAGTCGATAGATATCCTGAGCTACAATGGTTAGGCTCTCTCCATCATGTAGAAAACCTAGTAATGCCACCCCCCCTACAACGGCAAAGATGGGAGCCCCAATGAGGAAGAATAATATTATAATTAAAAGGATTATTAACAAAAAATACTCCACAATATCCTCACGCAGTTTATTGATGATTAAATCTTACTTAAAAAAGGTAGTCTTACTATGGGAGTAAAAATATATACTTATACCAATTAATTGAAAAGTTGCGAAAATCGATTTGAATAATTAAATCTCTTCTCCCCCGCTCTTCGCTTCTTCTTTCTCTTCAGGAAAAGGTATTCCTTTTGCAGCCTCAAGAAACCGAACAAAATATCTAAATGCAATCATAGCAAATACATAGATGAGTATTGTAGCAAAATACCAACTCTTTATCCCAAGAGATGGGATATCTATTCCCCATTCCCTTTCAAATCTCACATAATTGAATACACCAATACAGAATAATACCGCAACTGGGACAATGGATAGGTTTATTAAAATGATCAATATTCTATTTATGTATGCTCGCTTCTCAAAGATGTGAAAAAGGATATTGAAATTAACCTGTCTATTGTATCTGGATGCTAATGCACCTCCCAGGAATGCGACCCATAAAACAGCCTGTTGAAGAATGGAACTTACCCATGGAGGGATAGAAAAACCGACATTTCGTAAAATAATACTCCCGAAGCTCAACGTCAAAATAAGTAGGATAATTGCAATTATGATATATCTCTCTAAAATAGAGAAAATGGTCTCAATCTTCCTCAAATGGAATGCCAGCTTATATCCGATTGAACTATCTGCCCTGTTAAGATTCATAGCAATTGATTATTGAATTGGTAATATACCTATTTTTTTACAAAGATTACACATTCCCATATTATTCATAGGGTGTCCATTCCCTAATCCATAACCATTCGTCATAACCATCGGGATAAATTCCATCATCCAGCCATCTATTCACCTTGCCGCTCCTCTTTGCTTCCCTATACTCTTCCCGATATTTGAGAATATCATCAAGAAACCATTGAGGATATGTATCTTCTCTATCAGCGAGAGTGCTATATAAAGGCAAAATTTTTCCCTTTACTTTTGTTATTTCCTTTCTGGGGAAATGGATTAACTCCAATTTCCCTGAACTAATAAGCCTCTGCCTTGCTTCACCCTCAGCCTTTCTAATAACCTTTCGGCCGATTTCCTTTAAGGTTTTATTCATCGATAATAAAAGATCCCTACAAATAGCAATCCCATCCTTACTCTGGAGTCCCATAAGACCTCCATACTTGTTAATTATACCTACAATTGTACTAAAAAAGGATTTATCAATAATAAGAATGCCCGCAGAAAATCCACTTAAGGGATAGTCGGTAACATAATTATAGTATGGGGTGGTTTGAAGCAGAACCTGCCAATAATAGGCGCATATCATTGAATCAATTATTCCAGTGGCAGAATTCGGAGTAAGATCCCAAACCCTGCTGACTATTACCTTTCTAAATCCTAATGCCTTTGTGATTTCTGACGCAATACGTGATCCTACAAATATGGGAAAGCTTAGTTTTTTGAGATCCTCTGCAGTTTTTACAGGAAAATGTCTGGAAGCGATAGCATACCAACATCCTCCATCATTGATGCCGCCTAGTACAAATCCTCTCTTATTCAAAAAATTATTTATTGTTGGTGCTGCTTTGCCCCATATCCAATCAATCTGACAGTACTTTAATTCATCCCAATAAAGATTTGGCTCATAGTCATAAAGAAAGGGGAAATCAAAAACTGAAAGCTCAGGTGCTACCATCTGACCCATGATCATCTGTCCGCCACACCACTGCAATTCCCCAAGTTTGATCTTTCTTATAAAATCAGGCTCATCCCCTAATACTCCGCCTGGATAAAAAACAATTTTTAATTTGATATTATTTGTATACTTGCTAATTATCCTATCAAAATCATAGCGAATACCATAGACAATATCGTATTGGACTGTTCCCTTAGGTGCAGTCGCTGATCCCTTCTGAACAATCGCTATAACTGGATTATTACCCAATACAAGTTCTTTTAAATAGACTTTTTGCTTATTCTTTATCTTCATATCATCTAACATTAAATCAACATCAATCCTATATTTTCGAAAAATTTTATTGGGATCAACGTTTTCCCTTTTTGAATTCAAGAGTTCCTTCCACAACACTTGATATTTAGAAGGCACCTTCAACTCAAGCAGGGGCTTAAGTTGTTTATGATTAAAAGTAAAAACCTTCTTCTTTTGGGCAAAAGAAGTGATTGGTAGTAGAAATAAGATTATTGTTAGTATTAGAAATAATAGTAGAAACGATAATGATTTCTTCTCATATCTTCCATTTCTCATAATAAGACCTCAAATCAATAAATAACTCTCAATTTTTCATATCAGTTACTTCAATAAAATCGAGTTAATATGATACTATTAGGTTTAATAGATTTAAATAATGATCACAAAATAGAATATGATTAGATAACCAACCAGTTTATGAAAAGATTTGCAATTTTGGATTATTATAATAAAGGTTGTGAGTGTATTGACAATAGGATTTACATATAATCGAATTTAATCTATATTCTATATTCGGTATTATTTGCTCAAGTAATAAACAATAAATTACTCAACCTGACTGACTTTTTGTGAAGTGATGAGCAATCGAAATAGCTCTTAAAAACTGAATTTTAATTTGGCCAATCCTTTATTTACTCTAACATATCAACCCTACAATGCAATGTAAATATTCTAAAGATCTCTTATTGATGTACAAGTGTAAGACTTTCTTCTATTTTACTTTTTTACATAGACTAGTCTTATTACCATTAACATATTTCATTATTTTCCCCAGATTATATGCTATTGCCATTATTAGAAACTCAAGCTTTACTTTCCTTTTAAAAAGAAACATCTTCTTTGTCATCTAAAGAGGAAGTTCCTTTATCATTATCTCCACTACCTTCAGCATATGTCTCTTCTTTACATCTATATTGGCCATCCTTTATGACATCTAGTCTCTTTCTGATCTTCTCAAATTCTTTTTTCTTCCTCTCTTCAATATCCTCTTTCAATTCATCTCGCTCCTCCCATTCTCTTAAATATCTGTCAACGTGTTCAACTATCTCCTTCTGCCTCTTGATCCATTCAGACTTCTTCCGCTTCTTACTAAAACTCGCCTGTGCCTCAATCTTGCTACCGTCCAATGCGAATAAGCTATTAGTTCTTACGATCCCAGCATCCACGGCTAAGGATATTAAAGATTCAAATAACTTTCTAATCTCCTCGCGATGCCTTATCCTGAAATCACAGATTATCCTGCGTTTTATTATATGACCACCAGCTAAATATATAAAACGTAAATCAGTCCTCACTAATTCTGACATCTTCACACTGCTGGTTATACCCTTATAAAATGCATACAATAAAACACTTAAATGATCTTGAGGAGAAAACATCTTCCCTCCCTCGCTGCTGTAACTACCTGTTATGGAACCTATATCTAATTTCTCTAATAACGCTTTGAATAGAAAAACTTCATCACCCCAACAAAGGCGATCTCCTACATAATGATTTGGGAAAAGTATCCCTTGCTCACTCTGATTTTCTTTTATTCTTTTCATTACTACCTATCCCCAGTTCCCGCCAACCCTCTCATTGAAGTATAAAAACCGTCATGCAGTTGAAATTCTTATTGTCAATATAATTAAAAGTAATATAATACTATAACTTCCAGAAAAAAAATACTAATATATTAACCTATAATATTTGTAATGGTAACAACAAATTTCAAAGAGCAATAATTCTCCAGCAAGGAAGGGGAAGGTGGATTTTGAACATAAGTGCAATAACACCTATAAAATATTGGTTTATTGCCTATTTCATCGGTTGTTGCGCTATTTCCTTATAGATGATAATAAAAATAGAGTCAAGTTGAGGAGATTAAATAAATAATACCATTCTAAATCTGCTAATTAAGATACCACCTGTTTAATTATAAACATGGGGAGATAATTATGATTGAACTCCCAGATTATAAATTAAATGAAGAGATTTTTCAGGCTTATCATTCCTTTCTATACAGAGGGACAAGGAAAAGCGACAACAAACCGGTTCTAATAGAAACATTCCTTACAGAATTTGATACACCTATTCAGGCTGCACAATTCAGACAAGAATTCTCGATTATCAAAAACCTTAAATCTGAAGGTTTTATTAAGTCGTATGACACTCAAAACTTCAGAGATGGTCTTGCTCTCATACTTGAGGACTTCCCAGGTGAACCGCTTTATAAAAATATAAATATTTTGCATAATGATATTATCAAGTTTCTTTTTGTTGCCATTCAGCTTACAAAGGCTCTAAGTGAGATTCATCATGCCAATATCA